>JAAFKL010000424.1 GCA_021399405.1 Candidatus Heimdallarchaeota archaeon
ACCATTCTTATCGAGGGTACTGGCTATGTTGGTGGACAAGCATCAGGTTTTCATGATATATCATCATCCCCGAGTAATACTACATCTTCCGCAGGTAATTCGACAGGTAATTCTGTTGATTCTGGATTCGGGTCTTTCATAAGTGTAAATTCGGTTCAAAGCATTGGGATTATTGTGATTACAGCCACTGCAGGATTTGCACCTGCTCGTAGATATTTGAAGAGGAGGAAGTGAATCTGTGTTTAAATATCAAATAAATGAGTATACAGCAATGAACCATCAAAATAATCTATTGGTTTTTGATCTGGGAAATACCCTGTATCCATCATCACTACAATTCCAGGCTATGAGGGAGGCAATGGGTCTTCATCGATTACAAAAGGTAAATTATAATGAATTATATGATCACTTTTGTAAGATATTTCCCTTTGTGGGAGGTGCATTGGACTTGTCTTTTGTCTCTGCAATCCTACGTAGTATAAAACCTGTTCCAGAAGTGGATTCAATAACTCTACTTGCAGATTATCGCCAGTCACTATATATTCTGATCAAACAATATATCCTCACAGATCCCAATGGGACCTGGAAATATCTATCTGACATGTCTTTAGATCACCATTTGGGTATTCTCAGCAATAATAACAAAGCTACCAAGGAATTATGGTTGGAAATATTGAAAGAAACTGGTCACGATTTCTTTGATTTCTTTATTGTTTCCGAGGAAGTGAGAGTATCTAAACCGAATATGCGTATGTTTTTTGAGATAAAAAGACAGCTTGATCCATCAATTAAATTTGACAACATCTATTTTTTTGGTGACAATCTAATTCGTGATGGAGCCTCTGCGTTCTATGATATGACATTTGTCCATGTCAATGGCTTTACTATACCCTCAATACAGAAACGTCAGCCATATCGGCCGGACAGGCCATTGTTATCTATTGATTTTATCAATCACGATTCCCTCTTGTCACTTTATTATTCCAACGATTCTTTCTCCAATATTGAATCAACAATGGTAAATTCCCTTAGCGAGTGAAACGATCATTCTACTTCAAACTCTTCATAGCTGGTCTTAACAAACAATCTCTCTCTGGTTATCTTTTCTCCAAACTCCTCAATCAGATCTTTCTTGTTTCTCATAATAATCTGGGATTTGTGTTCCAGAACTATTCTCAGATGGGTCTTGTCATCCAGAATTATTGTCAGATCCTGATCTTCCTCAGTCTCTTTTACCATCTTTCTCTCCTTATTTACCAGTTTGTACAAAGCCTTGTTCACCACTTTCTTTCTCTTCTCCAATAAGGTCAACCTCTCACCAATTTCCTCGTGTATCTTATCTATTTCAGTCAAGATCTGCCTTCTCTCTTGATAAAGAGTTTTCAGTTCATTAGTTCGTTTATCCTCTGTAAGAACAGGTTTTTTCTTTTTTGTTTGTTCAGTTGCAATCCCCTCGTCTATTCTATCCTTAACGAATCCCTTTTGCGAAGCCCACTCAACCAATCTTATATCATCAAGTTTCTCGGAGTACTGATTTCTCTCTTCCATCCATGATTTTGGCATCCAAGACAATATTGGTCCAATTTCCTCATCATTGTATCTGACAATGAATAATAATTCTGCTTTGTCTGTCTCTCTAATAGTCATTGCTCGAACTACATCGTGGTCCGATAGAGTTTCATTTTCTAAATCCGATTGCTCAGCCATATTCATTACAAGTATTATAGTGTGAATTATTTAAAAGTAAGGTAGATATGGCAAATATTTGATCCAGTAATAATCAACTGGTTATAAAGTAATATTGAGAATTTCATATTCTTAATAAGATTGATCTTATTAAATTATAGAAACAAATTTACTTAAATAATTTTCTTCGTATAATATTAATGTGTCTGAACTCACTAATGGACAGATCAGTTATGGCTCAAGTAGATCCGTTTTTGCATCCCAGAAATATCTCGCCTTTCTATCTCTTTTTCTCTTGTTTATAATTTTTATAGGCCCATTGGCTTCCAAGGCGGAGGTCGATCAGACGAAGATAGGAGTAAAGGATGGAGATTCATTTGTTTTTATAGTTTCCAAATTTTATGAATCTACTGATACACCCAACCCTGGGTATTTGCTATTTTATGATTCATCTTCGCTAACAGGCGTAGTAGCAAAAGAAGGAGAAGAGTTTACTATAACTTTTAATGATGTGACTTTATTCACTCAATTTGTTGATAAGGCGGACCCGGATTTATCGATTAAGTACGAGATCTCCTACGGAGACTACACATCCACTAAAAGTTCCTACTTAAGAGCCATTGGAGGTGGATTTGTGGTATCGACTGATTGGGATGGTCACCGAACTAATTTGGAGGAAGAGTTGGATAATACTGATACATCAGATGATTTTGAAGAATTCAGTGTGGATATCATTGATACGGAATATGAATTTGGTCTGAAATTTGATCTCGTTATTACATTCGACTCAAAGGAGGCAATTATATCCAAAACTACAATATCACGTGAGATTAGATATGAAAAGGCGACTGGCGTGTTTACTTATGAACACAATTATTCTGAGAGGACAGTAAGTGATACTATAATAGAACAGGAGTCAATCATCAAAAGAAAAGGTTTCACCACACCCGAACTGAATATTTCTGCGTTTAGTGTCCCTTTGCTCCTTACCACATTTGTTTTCATTGCTCTTGTAAGAATTATGGCAAGATCACGAAGAACGAGTATACGACAAGAAGAATGATTTGATCATTCGTAAATAGTTGTTTTTGTAATGCAGAATTGATAAAATATCTGCTTACATCGACCGATTTTCAAACGAAACAAATTTGATCGATCCAATCAATTGATAAGCTGCTTTTTCTCTCAAAAATCGTTATGCACCATGATCCACGGGGATTGAAAATGCCAATCCAATAACAATA
The DNA here is from genome assembly GCA_021399405.1 of Candidatus Heimdallarchaeota archaeon. Next base: position 2,931 of record JAAFKL010000424.1, read on the forward strand.
AATATCAAAAGTAAACTCGTGAAGATTAGTAGGCCAAATATGTATTTTAATATTAAACGAAGATTACTTATTTCTGAAGATGATGTTTGTTTGAAATCCTAATCTGGATAAAGTTTTTTCAACATTGAAATTAATTATATAATTGCTTATTACTCCTGTTTAGGATTAATAGAATTCTCACAGAGATCGTTCAATTCAAATCACTTCTAACTAGCCCTTTATTGGCTTAAATATAAATTCAACAATACTATATCAATGACAACAGCTACAGATAAATTAGATGAATTAGCAAGAACTCACAATTTCCCAAACGACTACATTTCTCTTTTGCAAAGGGGCTTCTATTTCCTAGAGTGTTCCAAGGATCGGATATTTGTCAAACACAAGAAGGAATTGGATATATTGGACAAGAACAAATATTTCCTTCTCCTAGGTGAATACAATCTTACTGATCTTAATGATAAAGAATATCGATTTACTGATTTAGTAGGTTTTTTCAATGCACTAGACAAATATCAATACGAATGTATTCGAAGGCGTGATTATACTGCAATTAACAATTATTACATCATGAGATTTGATAATCCATATCGTCCCAATGTAACATCCCAACTCAGAAGGATACGTAATTTTATCCATCAATAAATAGATTTGATCGATCGATTCCAACTATACTATATAAGAAGGTACTAAATTAATGATCCTTATTGTCTAACTATGATATCTACAAGGGATATTCTTACTGGTTTTCTGCGGAATTATTGTAGTCTAAAGATAGACATTGAAGGTATGCTTACTTCTTGGACATTCAAATCCATGGATTATTTCAATCAGTTGGGAAAGATGCTGGGTTATTGGGTTGAATTCGAAGGTCATAGATATGATCAAACATGGTTTAAATTTAATCCTAGATCTAAATACTATGATGACAAAAATTTATTTCTTCATATCGAGCATGAGAATAATGAATCGCGGATTGATGACACCATAAAGAAATTGTTAGGGGATTCAGATAAGCCTAAAGTATTGAAGAGAATAGGAATAGTATATCCTGGGAAGGCATGTTTCAATGAGGAAGTTAGTACATTCTCAGATCTGTCTGTTAAATTGGCCAAGAAAAATGAGGAATTAACCATAATGTTCTTTGGATTTATGGATCCACCTGATAAAAATGGATACTGGTTGGCCGAAATAGTAAGAAAATACAAGTCTAAACAGGTGATCAAAACAAAACATTACAAATTTAAGATGAGAAATAACGAAAACGAAATTTTGTACACTATTTTCAAGGATTGATTTTTAGTATCGATCTGTACTGACCCTCACATTTGACAAACATCTTGCCCCTCAAATCACAAAGTCCCGATTTTCATTTTTTAACTTCTAGTCGGTTTCTTTTAAAATTACAAGTTGAGTGCTATTTTTGTTTGAGTTTGTCATTTGAGGTTCAACTACTTTGTTGAAACACAGGTTAACAACAGATCGATCGATTCAGATCTGGAAAATCGTTCGATTTCGGGTAACTAGTGAATAAATGCTCTACAATACCCGAATCACTAGATTTTTTTAAGCATATCATTTTTGTTTGTGTTTAAATAAAGGAACTAATACAACTGCCAGAATTAATATTGATTGACCAAAAGTAAATGCAGAGATGAATGCGGCATCTGATTTTTTGTTTGAACTTGTGCTTTCACTTGTAGTTTTTGTCTCAGAAACGTCTGAATTTGTGAGTACTTCCAGTTCCTGCCTGAATATATTGTAAGCATCAACTGAGACTTGCGCTGCTTGTTTGACTACAATTCTAATAGAGTCACTTACAATATTATTGGCACTATCTGGAATAATAGCTTTAATTTCAAAATCTCCTGATTGATGAAATTGATAATTGAAATGCTTTCCAAAAACTGCTTCCGATTGTGAATTATCAGATAATCTGGTTATTACCCAATAGATTTGATCTGCATTTACCTTCCCATTTTGTGGATCAAAAGCATCAGCTGATAATGATATTGATGATCCGACAGTGGTATCTAATATCTTGGTAGGATTTTCAAAATTAACAGTAGTATAATCAGTATAAATTCCAAGATCATAATTAATTTCAATTTGTGGTTGAACTGGAGCAAGTGATACAGTTTCGGATCCCATAAAAATTTTTGATTCAAAACCATCTGTTACAATTACTCGAAACTTGCCACTTAGTCCTCCAGGAATATTATCATCGATATAAAGATCAAATGATAAATCAGTATTAACCTCCCCTAGATTAATATATTTAGTTCCATCATGAGAATATTGAAGCTGAAAGTAAATATTAGATGAATTTTGTAAATTTACAGGTGATAATTTTACATTAAACAATTCATTTCTTGTGATTGTAGGCTGATGATCAATATTTAGGCCTTCGAGTGAGTAACTCGATCCTACTAATGTTGCAAGCGCATTTCCACTCATATCAATAATTCTCAATTCAATTATTTCTCCATTATCAGGTAACATAAATGAAAAGTGGAATGTCTCCCCATTATCAATATGACTGTCTCCAACGAAATCCGCATAGAAAGGATATTGCATAGTAGTTTGATTTACAAAATCTATTTCTAGTTGGTGAGTTGGAGAAATCTCCTTTGCTACAGTCGGTAAATTAATAGCATGGCCAGGTAATCTATAAGAAATGTCAAAATCAACCGATTGATTGATATATATTTCACCAGATATAATTCGAGTACTCGCTAAAGTGAAATCGGGTTTAATTGATAAACTACTTTGAGATAACAAATCATTTTCTGATTGCATGATTAATTTTGGTGAGGGGACAATGCTTCGTACAAAATTTTGAAATTTATACGTCAATGCTTCCCATCTGTAATCTGAAATCCATTGATGAGGAGGTGTAACACTAGCACAATAACTCATAAAGTCAATGGTTAACTCGGGAGATACTCTATTTGTTAGCATATTATAAGCAATTGTACTGGGATAATTTTGATAAATGTTTTGATTTGTTGAAGGCCAACCTGTGTCCGTACCACTCGCACCGCAGCCCCAGTCTTTATCATTGGCTTGATAGGTATTGTTTCCTACATGACGACCCCAATTATTATCCCCTAAATTATGGTTAATTTCATGAGCCATTACAAGCATATGATTTGTTGCTTCACTTGTTCCCCACGAGGTCATACCTGAGTAAGTACTATCGTACCATTTAGGAGAGCTTAAACCTGCAGTGTTTCCGCTTGCATAGGGCATTATAGCGTAAATCTGATCAGGATATGGGACTTCTGCTTCACCATATTGGAAAGTATTAAGCATAATTTGGTAAGCTAATAATTTTAATGAAATAAGGATTGAGTGCGGATTAAAACGCCCGTTAAGGTGACCTAATTCATTCCAACCAAGCTCAATAAAATTGGGGTTAGCCATTGGGAAAACTGTTTTGAAATGAGACAACATACCATTTGTATCTGAGTAATTGGCTTGGACGGGATCACCATAGCGATATCCCAAATTAGGTCGAATATAGTAAATGTTCATATCATAGGTTTCCTTAAAGAATACAGCTTGACTCAAATAATTATCACTTGGATCAGATTCATGTAAATCCACAGGTACAACTTCCGCATTAAGAATTAACATGGGTGATTCCAACCAAGTTTCAGGCAATCTAAATTCAAAAGCCGGATATTGTCTCTCCATTCTTGGTAATGAGATCGCACTTTCTGTGATAACACCCAAATTTACTATAGGTAATGCTAATATTACACCTCCTAATCGTACTTCATAATTCACCAATTGGTCCTTAGGACCATCAACAAATACTCTTACAACTGTCTCTTTATTTTTTATCAGTGACAATGCATTATCTGTGGTTTGGACTGCTTGAGTGACTTCGATGTGATCCAGTCGCAAATTTACAGAAAACTTACTAGATAATTCAATGGCGTTAATTATATCAAAACCCGTGATCCAAGTTTCCTGACCATTTTTACTAGTAGATGGCATTGAAGGATATCCCAATTTGTTACCCAATTCTGTTTGGAGGATTATTCCGTAATTTAATTTGAGCATATTAATTTTCGTAATATCTGGTAAAGAACTCTGCATTGTTAATTCTAAGAAAGATCTATATGCAGTTTGATCAAACGATAACTCAATATTATCAATGTTTGTTCCGCTATTATCTCCTAATTTTGGATTGAGTGAACCAAAAGTGATTTGACTAATCTTGGAGACTAACTCTGTATATGATACAAAGTTACTTTTTGTTCCATCCCAGTTTTTGTCATCAGGAAACCAATTATTTCGATCCCATTGTTTTGGATTAATCTCGAATGGATCTGTCCACAAGCCATCATGATAAATCATCAAATCAGTAGTTGAGGCTATCTGTGATAGATCCATCCAATTCTGATCTTTAGAATTGGGGAGGAATTTTTCAGAGCTAATTTTAACATCCCCGTTGCTCAATGTATTATCCTGATCAAAATCAATTTGTAACTCAAATTCACTAATCTTTTCTGGGACCTGTAATGCCATTTGGTACTTACCATTTACCCATTTGGATAGGAATGCAGATTTAACCTGCTTAACTGAATTTTGATCTAAAAGCAATGATGTTGAAGGATTAGATTCAAATATCAGTTCCTTGGATTGTGCATCTCCCCACTCCGGTATTGTTGAACTTGAAGATGATTCATCAATTACACCATCAATTCTAGATGGTTTGAATCCATTACTGTAAACTATTGAATTTGTTTCTGCATTCTGAGCATTTGAATTTGTGATCCATATACTTACCAAACCCTGTGTAAACAGAATAATAGCAATGTTTAGTAGAGTTATGATTCTAACATATTTCATATATAATTACTAAGATGAATTTTATTATATTTAAATATTGTATAATTAAGACGAAATACATTATTTAATGGTCGAATTGGGTTGATTAATTGATTTTATCTTCTTTAAGGAGATCGATCTGCGGTGACCACGTAATTCGACCAAGTTTTTGACCCTCTAAAGGCCCACTTTCTATGTGGATGATATAAAAAATTCCAGTGAATTATCACCATGAACTAATGTCAAAATTGTTTTTGAAAGTGGGTGTGTACTAGGTCGAAAAGTGGGTCCAAACCCAAGGTCGGAACAGATCGATCAATCGCTCTGTGAAACCACCAAATAATGTATTTCCACCTGATATGATGATATTGTTAAACATATACTCTTTTGAAATCGATCGAATAGTTAGCTCCAAAATACAAAATAAATTTGATTTCAAATTAATATCCCACCTACCACTTAAATAGAATAAAGTTACATTATGTTAATATGTCCAAGGATAAAAAAATAGGCGAAATGACAACTAAAGAGCTTTACAATTCGTTCAATATTCCAATGAAATATATTTTGTTCAGTGTAATAATTATCGCAATAATGATATTCTTTTATTGGCAACAAATATCGTAATACATATCAGGCATATCGATTGACAGATCATCAAAGAATTACAATTGATCGATCGATTTCCGACTAAATAGAATTTAGATTTTTTATATTACTTAAATAGATTTGACAGCTTATTGTATATGTAGCTATGACCGTTCAGTTGAAGTACCATCAAAAGGATACTGCAGTTCT
>JAAFKL010000001.1 GCA_021399405.1 Candidatus Heimdallarchaeota archaeon
CCTGAAAATGATCGTGGTTTTGATTCGCGTGAATCTCGACTGTCTCTTTGATTCTCTCTTGAAGAATGTAAACGAGGAGATATTGATTTAGATGAACCTTCGCTTCTACTGAACGAGGACTTACGATCGCTTCTAGTAGAAGATGAATGCCTGTCATCTTTTTTTGTAGAATCTCTAGGTTTATCTTTGGTGTAAGGTTTTTTGGAACCTTTATCTTGTTTACCTGTGAATTTGGCAGATTTTTTAGGTTTAAACCCTGTTCCGCTGTCTGATAAGAAATCTGCGACAGATTTATCATCCATGACAAACATTGCATCTTGTAAAGGAACTTTGTTTTCTAAAATTTCCATAATTTCTTTATGGTTTAAATCTTCAATTTCACGTTTATACGGTGCTCGGCCGACAAATTCTATCTTACCCATAATGGCTAATTCTTTCAGAATCATGTCTCCGCCGCGATCACCGTCTAATAATGCGGTAATGGTTCTAGATTTTGAGAGACTTTTAATTGTCTTTGGAACATTTGTTCCTTGGAGAGCGATTGTGTTGTTTATTCCCATTTCCATGAGATTAATTACATCGGCTCGTCCCTCAACTAGAATAATTTCGGTGGCTTGATAAATTTCTGGTCCTGCAGGAAGTGCATCAGTTCCGAATTTGATTACTCGACCCTTATGTGTTTCCTTCTCTACAGTTTTAGAAATATTTTTGGTTTCTTCTCTTGTCTCAACGTCCCACTTCTTCATAATTTCAGCTGCACGTTTTTGAATTTCGTCACGTTTTGCTTTTCTAACATCAACAATTTTCTCAAGAGTGATGTTACAATTGCAAGGACCAACTCTATCTACTGATTCAAGAGTAGCTGCTAATATAGCAGTATCTACTTTGTTTAAGCTGGAGGGTATAACAAGGTCTCCCTTGGTAACTCCAGAACGAACTTTTACTTCCAGTTTAATTCGACCTATTCGACCAGATTTTTGCAATTGCTTCAAATCCATGTCTGAGTCAAGTAAACCTTCAGTTTGCCCAAAGAGGGCACCAACGATATCTGCTTCACTTACAGTCCCTTCAACCTTAATATAGCACATTAGGTTGTATTTTACTGTTTCATCGTTGTTTTTGGCTCCCATATTATCGGAACCTCCTTTTTTTGTTTTTGAGGATATCAAGCGTTTTAATCAAAAAGATTATTTAAAACCGGTATCCTCAATATCCAAGTAGTTTTAATTTATATAAATATATATATTTAAGTTGAACAGATTTAGCTTATAATATCTTAAAGATCAAGAATGTTTTTTGTTTCTGCTTGGATTTATTGTAATCAACTAGAATAATCATTCAAAAAAGTTAACTTTTTCTTGTAGCTGCCCTATGAACCCTAGGACGCTACATTAGGGATAATGATGGAAGCCCCACCCGTCATGCGTATAGCTCGACGAGCAAGTTGTAAGAGATAATTATTATCAAAGATTCTTGATTTAATATTAAAAGAAGCATTGAGATCAGCATTCAAAGAAAAATCACATTTCTTGCATTGAAAATTGGCTCCATTTCGATTTGCTCTCGAGATGAAATCGCATGCAGAGCATTGTTGAGAGGTATACGCTGGGTCCACATATACTACCTCAATATTTTTTTCTGCTGCCTTGTAATCCAGAAATAATTGAAATTGATAGAATGCCCAGGAATTAAATTCTCTACTGAATCTGGTTTTTCTTCTTCGTTTGCTTGTTTTTCTAATATAGCTTAAATCTTCTAATATAATTGTTGAATTTACAGGAATGTTTGAAATAATATCTTGTGTAATACAATGATTCATATCCTTCTGAAACCGTTTCTCTTTACCAGAACTCTTTCTTAATTTAGAATTTGCTGACCGAGTGCCTTTCTTCTGTAGACTACGTTTTAATCTGAAATATTTATCTTTAGAACAACGTAATCGTGAACCATTGTAAAATTGATTTTGAGAACTAACTGCTATATGACGCATACCACGATCTATACCAACAAACACACCTGAATGGGGAGAATTCAATAATTCCTGAGATACAGGGTTTTCAACAACAAAATGAATGAAAAAACGTTGATGAATATAAACCAGTTCAAAACTCTTGAATTTCCATTGTATGAATTTCTGGTAATATTTAGGAATTTCAAAAGAAAGATTAACACGTTTAGAAATAGTTGCCAACGATACATTTTGTTGTTCTAAATTGATTGTTGAACATCTGTACTCATATCTCATAGGCAAAAATGAATTGAATTTGACCTGAGGTATTTTCGCTTTTTTCTTAATCTTCTTTTTCTTAGTCTTATTGATATTCTTTTTTTGACTTTTGAGAACATCCACACCCTTGTTCTTGCCATTTATGACTAGTTGAGAATTGAGAGTAGATTGTTTCCTAAAATCTTTGTAAATTCCATGATGAATTTTTACTCTAGAAGATGTATTATTGGAAAGCCCGTAGTTGAATACCATTTGTGCAGCTTTTGAGTACTCTTTCATTGTTTCGATGAGAATTTTCGTAGTTTCGTCATCAAGTTTTACGGGAATCCGTAAGGTTCGAGTAAGAGTTCTCACTAGTTTTTATAGTTGCGTTGAGTATTTAAACTCGGAAGCAACAGTAAACTGAAAGTATTATGACACTATATTTTTAATTTACAAAGAGTCAACTATTTTGTATCATGAAGTTAAAACTTTTAATTCTACAAATAACAGGAGGATCATAAATTAAATGAGCGGTATTTTTAAGAAAAATGATATTCGCGGAGTCTATCCAGAACAACTTAATGAAGAATTGGCTGAGAAGATTGGATATATATTCTCTACATATTTGAAACCAAATTCTGCTATTGCAATAGCAATCGATTCACGATTATCATCTAATGAGATCTGCGATGCATTGGTTATAGGACTAAATAAGGGAGGAATTATCACCTATAACTTAGGTCTTGGACCCACCCCGCTCACATATTTCGTTGCCAATATGAATGAAAACATTGCCGCTTCAATTATGATTACAGCGTCCCATAATCCTAAAGATTGGAACGGGATCAAATTTTGTGATCAAGATGGATTGGCATATAATTTCGAAAATCTATACAGCAGATTAGAAAATGAAATTGGCAGTATTATCCTTCCTAAGAAAGAGATAGATCATAAACTCATTCGAGATGGTGCATTATTAACTTTCCAATATTTTGCATATTTAGAAAATAAATTCTCTTTTAAAGCAAAATTAAAAATTCTAGTAGAATATGGAAATGGATCAGTAGGTAATTTCAATCAAGTGCTTGAAAAATTGGGTTGTGAGGTGACATCGTTTAGAGAATTTCCAGACGGTAATTTTCCAACAATGATACCAGATCCAACAAAAGAGTCCACATTCAAGTTCATACAAGATAAAATGAAAACTGGAGAATTTGATATCGGAATTGCGTTTGATGGGGATGGGGACAGGGTTGGTTTTATGCTCCCAAATGGAATATTAGTTTCTCCGGACAAAGTTGTTATGCTTTTTTCAAAAGAAATAATTGATCGCAAACAAAGTTGCCTTACTCTGATGGATGTAAAGATGTCTCAAGCAAGTAGGGAATATATTCAATCTCAAGGTGGTTCGGTACAATTAACACAAACTGGACATTCCTGGGTCCATAAAAAATTAATCGAGACTCAAGCAGATTTAGCTGCAGAGCTATCAAGTCATTATTATTTTGAAGATGAGTACTTGGGTTTTGATGATGGTTTGTATGCAGCATTACGTTTCTTGCAAATTATTGATATTTCAAAACAACGTGACTTGGATATTGTAGATGTAATAAATCAATTGCCAAGCTATTATTCATCACCAGAATTTCGAGAAAGTATGCCAAAAGAGAGGCAAGATAGAATCGTAGAAGCACTAAAAGAGTTTACAACTCGACTCAATGGATCCCTAATTACTATTGACGGGATAAGAGGGGAATTTGAGTATGGTTGGTTCTTGGCCCGAAAAAGTGGGACAGAAGAAGCACTTAGTTATAGGATTGAAGGAAAGACAAAGTCTGACTTTGAACATCTAAAAAGAGAAGTTCTATCAATAATAAATGACAACTAATGGCGAGGGGCACAGTCACATCTTTTTAATAATGATTTATTCAACTGATGTCTGAGGAGATTAAAATACCCGTTGCAAACCCAGAACACAGAATAATTGCTCGCGATGTATTGACAAACGTTTGGGTCTGTCGTAACTGTTACGCACGAAATCCTATTAACGCTAGAAGATGCAGAAAGAAAAGATGCCGATCTACTAACTTAAGACCAAAGAGAAGAGATTAATTATCCAGTTCTTTTAATTGATGTACAATCTTTTTACCTAAATCATTCAATTTCTCGGCTTTAATTTGATCTGTATGTTCAGAGAATATTCTAATAAAATCTTCTGTCCCAGATAACCTCAGCAGGAGCCAAGAGTTATCACTGAAGTTAATTCGATAACCATCAAGATCATTAATTTCAAAAGTTTCTGATAGATTTTGTTCTGTTAATTCAATAATTTTGGCATCAAAAATATGTCTATTTTTTCTAGAATATGGTAGTTTAGTTTTTACAGAATAGAATTTGGGAAATTCAGAAATTATTTCATCAAGTGATTTTTGAGTTTGTTGCATGATTGATAACAATTTCAAAACAGATAAGACTGAATCAGGCCAAATTGCAGTCTCGACAAAAATATACTTTCCTGATTCCTCGAAGGCAAATTTTGCATCCCATTCTTGAATAGCCTCAATAATACTAGGAGGGCCAACTTTACAATATTTTAGGGTTCCTCCATATAATTCGGCAACATGTGCGATTATCCCCGAGCTATTAATTGGAGCTACTACTATACTGGCAGGATCTTTTTTCCAGACAAAACTGGCAAACAGAGCACCAATATAATCTCCAGATATTATTTCACCTGATTTTGTGATAAACATGACTCTATCCCCATCCATATCAGTCGCGATTCCCAAATCACAATTTTGTTTGAGGACTTCGTCTCGAGTTTTGACTAAGTTTGCCGGTGAAGGTTCAGATATTCTCCCTGGGAATGTGTCATCTTCTTCCCAATTGAATCGAATAAATTCCTTGACTAATGAATTCAATGAAACATGTAAATACTTCCTCATTACACCATGAGCAGGATCAACTAATATTCTCAGATTTGAAGGCTTAACCATTACTTTGCTTGTGTAATAAGATATAAATGCCAAATAACTCCTTTCCTCATCATCAAAATATTGTAATTTACCCAAATTTTCCCATGAAACATTTTCTTTAATTTCTTCATCAAGACTACCCTTGAAATAATTTCCAATACCATTAAATAAAATCATCCCATTGTCTGTTTCTGGGAGATGAGATCCGGTTATCATAAGTCCAGCATGTGCATTATTATGAATTGTTGAGAATATGAGGAAGGGAGTTGGAATGGAGAAAGAGCTAATTTTTACATTTACTCCCAATGAGGTAATAGCGGCAGCTGCACAATATGCTAGTAACTTGCTATTTCTTCTATTGTCATATCCAATACATACTAAGAAATTTTTAACTTCGGGATTTTTTCGACTAATCCATCCTACAATATTTTTTCCAATTCTAAAAGCTAGCTCGGGAGAAATCTCAGTATTTGCTTTTCCACGAATACCTGATGTTGCAAAGTATAACGGTTTGGAAATATCCACAATCTTTGATTCTTCTGTCGTATTATAAGTGTAAAGACTAATTAACTAAAAATTCCAATCAGTGTCGGTTCAAAAATTTTCAATCACTTTTTTCTTTAATAATTTGTTTAATTTTATCAACAAACTTATTGTTTACAATATCAAAGCCTTCCTGAGTCATTGATTCAATTGTTACTCTAAGTTTAGGACCTGTGTTGGAAACTCTAACTAGGATTCTTCCATCTTCATTAGTGAGTGAAATTCCGTCCACGTCATCAATTTTTCCTGATTCAGCTTTTATTATTGGGACAATTTCTTCCAACGCTTGGAACTTTACTTCATCAGGGCATTTTAGATCATATCTCTTTTTAATAGGTAAGGCAACCTTATCTGTCAATTCTGACACTTTCTTATTATGATGCTCTAAAGCTGTGGCAAATAATAATGGTAATATCATTGCATCGTCAAAAAGAAATACATCTGGGATAATTGCATGTCCCGAGGCTTCAACACCAAATACTGCATCTTTCTCTTTTGCTTCTAATGATAGGAAAGAATGCCCAACTCTAATTCTAAAAACCTCAGCACCTATACTTTGCAGATATGTCTCCATAACTAATGAGCATTCCATATTTATTATTATTCGATTATTATCCCCGGTATCAATTAAGTAATCTGAAACAATGATACCAAAAGCATCAGCAGATATTACTCTCCCAGTTTCATCAGTAAATACACATCTATCTCCATCACCATCAAATCCTGCTCCGAAATCGATATCAACTGTTTTTATGAAATCGCTAAATTGGGAAAGGCTTTCTTCTGTAGGTTCTGAGGATCTGTTTGGAAATCTTGGATCGGGATCATCAAATAATGCGTGAACTTCAAAACCTAAATCTTGATAGAGTTTAGGCATGATCAACGCCGTAGCCCCATTTCCACAATCAATTGCAATCTTGTATTTCTTACTAAAACTGAATTTGGATTTTAGGTAGCTCACAAATTCTGGATATGGATCAACTAAGGTACTCTGCCCAATTTCAAAAACATCAACTAGATCAAATTCACTTGATTCATAAATTTTCTGAACATCTGCATTATCTTCTGGAGAAAAACCGATTCCAGGTCCCCAATAATATTTCACACCATTCCAATCGGGAGGTAAATGAGAGGCAGTAATAAATGCTGAAGCCACATATTCTTTCTGAAATGAATTGAAAAGTGTTATACCAAGTGGGCTCTTTTCGACTATATCACATGAAACACCAGTGGACATTACACCTGCGGTGAATGAGAAAAGCAAAACTTGAGTTGAGGCTCGAATATCCCCACCTACCGTAACCATCGATTTACCTTGTCGTTTTGCAAATGTTCCAAATGCTTTTCCAAGTTCTAGAAAAATCTCTAGAGAAATATCTTCTCCATACGTACCTCGAATATCATATGCACGAAATATGTTGGGATTTGCTTTTTTCATATTTTTAGTGGGAACTATACTAATTAATAATTATCAGATAGGTTTCTTCTCATTCTTGTGGAATCATTTGAAAAATCGTCAATATTAATCTTTGAGCAAACCTTCCCAAAATAAATTTATAAAAAGAATTGACTATTCATTTATTGTGACGGATCTAAAGCGTGTTAAACTTAGAATTCATGGTATTGTTCAAGGTGTCTTTTATAGGACTTCCGCAGTAAAACTAGCAAAACAGCTTAATCTTGTTGGATGGATCAAGAACAGAGCTGATTCTACTGTAGAATGCATTGCTGAAGGTAGAAAGGAAGATCTAGAAAAATTCATAGAATGGTGTCAAACCGGATCAACTCATTCAAAGGTGGAAAGGACAGATGTAGAGTGGATGGATTTCAAAGATGAATTCAGAGAATTTAAAATTGAGCATTATTAATTTAATACAGATTTAAAATAGTTGAACATAATTCAAAGTTGTGTTAATTATTTCTAATTAGAATACCTTGTTTCCTAACACAAAACGTTTGACATGACAAAATCGGTCATGCCCTCTGAAATCAGAGTTTGTCAGGGTTTTGTGGACCTGACAAGGTAAATAGCTGCATTCTTATGCGTATTTACCATTTTACCGCACTCAGAGCACGGTGCAATATCATATTGATTTTTAGAAGAATCTCTTTTCAAACTTCCTCCACAATCCACATGAATTTTGGATGAATTATGTGCTGGTGTTTTTACTAGTTCAATATCTTTACCAGTATATTTTCTTACTGCAAGTACCTCTCTTGCATATAACAAGGTATCATCAGCCATGCTTTCAATGGCTTTGGCAAGTGCACCTCTTGTACCATAGGTACGAACCTTTAGATCCTCGATTACTAATTTATTTGCACCACTATTAACCATCTGTATTCCCACCCAGTTTGCAAGTCTAAGATGATAATCCTTGCGTAGATTCTTTTTTCTTCGATAAAGATCACCTATCTGATTCTCATAGATACCTTTCCTCCAGTCATTCTCTGTTTTACTTTGTAAATATTGAAGGTAGCCAATTTTATCTATCACTACATCCCATCTTCTTGATTGTTCAACTATCTCATCTGGTAACTCCACATCAAGATTACTAACAACTGCATATTCTCCCCGACGATTCAGATCAATTCCAATTGTATCTACTTTATTTATTGATATTTTCTTCTTTAAATGATCCGTGCTAATAAAATCATCAGTTCCTCCTTCAAAAATCAATTGAATATCAACATCATTGGAACGTGGGGCAAGAACCACCATAGATCTCAGCAAAATTTCTTTTTGAATAATCATCCTCACCTTTCTTGATGGCTTTACTCTCACAACAATGGCATCTTTCCATTTATCTTCCAAAAATTTGAGTTGTAGAACAAAATAACCCTGTTTTCTCATAAGGTCAAGAGATTTAGTATTATTTTCTCTTCTGACAACGTATTTGGGACCAGAGGCCATCAGATATGCTAATTTATTTTTTTTAGTTATATTATTGTCGCTGTTTTTATTATTGTTATTCTCCTGAAATGGTATTCTCAGTAGTTCTGTTACTTTTGCAGTTTGTATTTTACTAATCATCCTCTTGTAATCCAAGAGGTAGACTTGCGAAAGTATA
>JAAFKL010000425.1 GCA_021399405.1 Candidatus Heimdallarchaeota archaeon
AACACCAAGTGAGAAATAAAAATACAAAACAGCCTGTTTTCCACTCAATATTACCAAAAAAACACCACCCATAATACTGCTCAAGGCACTGATATATAGTACTTTGATGTAGCCAATTTTATTTGCTAGAAGTGCAAAAGGGATAGAACCAAATGCTACAATCAAGAAACGGGCAGATAAAATTGCCCCTATTTCTGATTTTGATACCCCAAGATCTTCAAGATATGGAGCAACAGTAGGATCAAGTATTCCTGTGATAAAATTTAAAATTGAGGCTCCTAAAATTACTATATAGCTTAAAGTATTAAGCTTGAAATTATTCAGCAATATTAGAATCTAAATTAGTTTTAAGATAAAGTTTCGGAAGATATTTGAGAAAATAGGCCTGTATTATATACTTCAGGAAATATTTGAAATAATTTATTCCTGCAAAAGGCTTACTTCTTTAACTTCTTCTCGTAAAAATAACCAGTTAGCCATTATTTGTAACCTAGAGCATTATTAATTCTAATCATGTGTTCATTTGATCCAGCATTATCTGTCACCCAATATTCAACTTGAGTATCAGTCAATAATTTCTCTAACATCTGATATTTCAAAGTCAATCCTAGGTTGTTTCCCCTATATGAACGTACAACACCTGTAACCAGCTGTTCGGCAATTATTGGTTGTAAGTTATTAATTTGTGAATCAGTCATACCCGCAATTTCACCATTTTTAACAGCTACATAGGTAAAATATGTGTACCCCATATCTATATGAGACTGATATTTCTCTAGAAATGATTCATGTGTAATTATTTCATTTTCAGTAGTCATTTCCTCCATAGGCATGTCATGGAAAACAGATTCGTATGCAGGCATATATTTGTCAAGATCTACCTGTTCGGAAAATTCAGCATTTTCAATGTATAAAATTTGAAATCCGTTTGATTCGGCTTCTGCTCTCAATGATGTTGCGGTTTGTTGAACTTCATTAATCTCAAAATTTCGAATTTCCGAAACACCCACCCGCACAGTTTGCTTTGGTTTTTCACCAAAAATTGTTTCCATGAAATATTGACCAGGAGTGTCATGAATTGCCCAGTATGAAATCTTGTCAATTTGAGGTGGTAATACTTTCATAAATTCGGTGATTATTGCAGTACCAATTCCCTTTCTGTAGAATTCCTCTCGAACAAGCATCCCACGAATTTTAGCTACATTCAGATTATCATTTTCCATATTCCATGTGGATCTCAAATAGCCGATAATTAGGGATTCGTGTTTAACAATTATCCAAATTTCTTTCTGGTGACTCATTGGCCCTACATCAATATCTCGAACAAAATATTCGACTGATATGGGAGGTAGTTGGTATTCGATTTCATCTAGTTTTTGCATTAACAAGGCTATTTGCTCTTTCTCTTCATTAGTGAATTTATCTTTTATTGTTGCTAGATATGTAAACTCGCCCGCCAATATTGTAAGGAACTTTAGATTTTATTTAAGTTATAAAGAACTGCTAAGGTAATTTACACAATAAATGTCCGACTATAATTTACATTATTTTATAGATTCGAGTTTCTCATTGTCAACAAATGATTCTCTGGTGTAACATATTTGAGTTAATAAGAAAATTGGTTTCCCTAAATTTAGATAATTATAGCTTTCATAAAGATTTGAGCAGAAATTAAATCCATTGAATAAATATGTCGGGAAAAATTCTTTAATTAAGACTGAACTAACAAAAGTAATGAGTTTAACATATTCAGAGGATAGTCAGCACGACGAAAATAATTTTATTCTCGTGGTTGTTTGGTTCTACCTCATCGCACTTGTAGCATATGGTGCATATGGATTTTATCAACTAGTTTTTGCCGACCCAGAAGTGGGTGAAGCAATATCAGACCTGTTTAATATTGGTCAAGATTTCTTTAGTGAAAACTGGAGATTTATCATTTTTACAATATTTTCAATTTTTGCAGTAATAATTCTTCTCGCCGTTATCCAGATTTACCTTCTAAGTTACATAGGAGCGGAATTAGTTGTTGGAATTGTATTCGGTTTTCCCACAATTATGATTGTATTGGGATTAATATTTATTGATTCTGGTGGACTGATACTTTTGATCATTGGAGGTATTTTCGGTCTGATAGCATATTTCTTCAGGAAACAGTTGATATTTGGAGCGAAATTTTTTGAATTCTCAACTGAGGTGGTCGTACAAAATTTCAAGACACTGATCCCAATGATAGGTGTTGCCATGTTAAATATGTTATTAGGTTTCATGTATTTTGGTGCTGCATCTTATACATATTTCATTTTTTATGATCCTAATTCTGATACTGTTTCTCAAGTTGCATTATCTCTTGTGTCGCTAGCTTATATTGTTGGACAATCTATGATAAGATATTTTGCTGAAGCGATTAATGTATCAATTTTCTATAGATGGTACAGAGATATTCCTCAAAGAAGTGTATCTGATGGATTAGCTGATGCAATGAAAGTTAAAACAACTGTACTTGCATTTGGTGCACTTATTGGATTTATTACCTGGCTAAGAAGAGTAATTAGAGATGCTAAACAATCATCAAGAGGAAGAGGGGGTGGAGTTGAAATAATCATGATGGCAATTAGATCCGTACTCTTTGTCTCTGATTTCATGTTGAGGATATTTGAATTTATGACATATTATACATTACCAATAATTGTCATAGAGAAAAAATCACTTAGTGATTCCGTGCAGAGATCCGGTAATGTAATTTCACGAACTCTTGGGAAAGTAATTGGAGGTAATATCGGAATGGGAGTAGCCTCCTTCTTTTACAACATAATTAACTTTCTCTTGTTAATGATCATTGGATCATATTTCGGTTACAATTATGCTTATGATCAGTTACTTGCTGGAAGTGGAATCGATGAAGACTCTGCTAGATTTGGTCTTGCAGTTCTTATGGCAGTTATATTCCTTATCTTTGGTTATTATCCATTGAGTATCTTATTTACACCAATAAGAACAGCGTTCTCAACGTTGCTGTTTATCTATTTTGCGGATAAGCAAGATGGTAAAACTGCTCCTTCAAAAATTAGCCCTGACTTGCAAGAGCATCTCGATGGTATAACTGCAAAGGAGGAGTATACAGATGCAAAAGACAAGAGTACTACGCAATATGCAGATATCTACAAATCTAATTATTGATGACTTAGGTCTTAAATAATAAAATATAACAATAAATCAACTTTATGATTTTTCTTGAATATTTCTGAAGCACAATTTACAAGGATACGCCTAAGAATATTTATTACAATTTAAAAATAGAGGATTTAAGTTTCGACTTTGAACAACATTACTTTCAACTTATAGAAACTATAAAAAACATAGTAAATGAGATGAATCAGATATGGCAGACGCTACTACATTTAAATCTAATAATGAATCAACACTCAGAAATATTAAATTTCCAGAATTACCACTTTTTATCATAAGTGCTCTAATATTTTTGGACATTGGAATTCTCTTAGGATCACTGAATTCATTAAGATTCGGAGGTGAAGAAATTGGGATCGGTTGGATTGATGATATGGCAAATCAGCCAGAAATACATCAAACTCATTGGACATCGACGCTTCTCGGAGGTGTTTCGATAATAATGTTAGGACAAATTTATTTCTTTTTTGCCCAAGTCTCAGAAAAAAAGAATGCAGGACATTTTCTAACACTCCCAGTATTGGTTTTGTGGCTTATCGGTGTAGCTGGAAGCTATCTTATTGCCTGGAATGATGTTGATAAGGGTATATTCATTTTTTCAATGAAACTTTCAATAGCTCTGTTTCTGTTATCAATTTTGATGTTCTTTCTCGATGATAGTTTTCGTAGTAATATAAAGAATCATCCTCCTTTACTCCTATTACTGTCCGCTTTAATTTGGCTTGCAATTGCAATGTTTTGGAGGTTCGATATCGACTTAGGATCATTGGATCGAGTATTTCTTACAACTTACATTTATGGATTCTTTAGTCTAACACTATTTGGTAGCCTGAGTTTTGTACTACCGATTATTACAGATCAGAAGAGAAAATCGAATTCGAGTGTGTATTTCAATTTATTTTTGCTAAATGCAGCAGCAATAATTTTTGTATACGATAAATATCTAGATGTAGAAAAAAGAAGAGAATCGCTTATCTTAGATTTAATGGGACCATTTTTCTGGGGGCTGGCTGGATTTCTTTTCATCATGTATGTATTTGATTTAATGTATAAATCCGGTGTTTCAGCAACTTTAATCGCACTTCTGGTAGCACTTTCAATGTTTGGATTCTTTGTAGTTGATACATTGATGAATAATCTATTTGAGCAATGGATACTAAGAAGACACTTCCACTTTATGTTTATCGGAACTTTACTTATTACAATTATCTCTGTAGGGGCAAGACTATTAGTGATGCAATATGACCCATCTGATCAACAGAGAATGAAATCAGAGGGTGATAAATTAAATTTTGAAGCGTCAAATCTTATTCTTAATGCAGGTATGATAACTACAATTTTGGGTGTTGCGGGAGTATTAACTGGGTTTACACTTGAAAACTTCATTTTTGCAGCTATATCTGGTGTTGTTTTATTCATTGGATTAGTAATGGTTCAAGTCATAATGATCTATCAAATGAGATCGACAATGAAGATGGCTGTAACTACAGAATCCTAAAATTATTCCTCTGGTAATTGAAAGTTCATTTGCCATCCTACATCAAATGGATCCTTAAAACTGGCAAAAAATGCACCCCAAAATTGTTTTTCTAATTTCATTGTGATTTCGCAACCTGCTACTTCTGCGGCAGCATACCATTTTTCGATCTGCTCTTGTGATTCACATTCGATAAGTACTTGAACATTAGAATTACCAAATTTTGTCTGTGAAAGATTATCCGACATATATACAGGTGCATCTCCAATTAATACCTCAGCATGCATTGTGGCACGATCATAATTATAATCATCAGGTAATCCGAAATCTATGCCCTGTTCCTTAGTTATTGGCATTCTTGTTCTCTCTTTGGCATCAAAGATTTTTTTATAGAGCTCTATTGCATCTAGAGCGTTATCTACTGTTAAATATGGAATTGTATTAACCATTGTAATTCTAATAACTAAATCAATTATATATCTTCACAAGGGAGAAACTTGAAAGTGATTTTCTCCTAATTCATTTTAATATCATAATTGACGTAAGACTTTCTTATCTTCAAAGAACTGAGATAATAAATACTCGTGATTATTGAACTAGTTATCGAAATGGAAGAAGATCAAAATAGTACTTGGTATAAAGTAGGGTCCAAAGACATGCTGGAACTAGACAGATTAACCACAGTTCAAGCAGGTCACAAAACATTATGTATTTCCAAAACAGAAAAAGGATATGGAGCAATTTGTAACAAATGTTCT
The DNA here is from genome assembly GCA_021399405.1 of Candidatus Heimdallarchaeota archaeon. Next base: position 5,425 of record JAAFKL010000425.1, read on the forward strand.
CACCAGGGTGGCCCACTGGGTGATGGTTATATTGAAAATGGATATGTAATGTGTCCGTGGCATGCATATGAGTTTGACCCCGTTGATGGTAAACCTCCAGGGGGCTATGATGATGGGGTGGATTCGTTTGAAATAGAAGAACGTGAAGATGGCCTATACGTAAAAGTACCGAATGTACCACATACAGCTACTTTGATGGATCAAGTTATTGATTTAATGACTTCGTGGGGCATAGATACTGTATTTGGAATGGTTGGGCACTCTAATCTTGGATTAGCAGATGCATTACGTAATGCTGAAAAGAATGGTAAATTGAGGTATTTTGGGATCCGTCATGAAGGTGCAGCTTCATTTGCAGCTTCAGGGTATGCTAAATTAACTAACAATCCCGCAGCATGTTTTTCAATTGCGGGTCCAGGAGCGACGAATTTGCTAACAGGTCTCTGGGATGCAAAAGTAGATAGAGTTCCAATTTTAGCACTCACAGGTCAAGTAAACACTCAAGTCTTAGGGCCAGGAGCATTTCAAGAATTACCTTTAGAGAAGGTCTTTGAGGCAGTTGCGAATTGGTCACAAACTATATTGAAATCAGAGAATGCAGCCGAATTAATGGCTTTAGCAATTAAGCATGCTATTGTTAATCGAGATGTAGCTCACTTAGTTTTTCCAGATGAAGTTCAGACTATGTCCGCCTTGGATAATTTACAACAAATTGATATGGAAAAACGTATCTCCAATAATTTAATTAAGCCAAGTGAAGAGATTCTAAACAAAGCAGTTGAAATGATAAATAATTCAGACAAACCTGCAATAATTATTGGTAATGGTGCTCGAAAATATGCAGATAAACTTACTCAATTAGCTGAATTACTTGATGCGCCGCTTATAACGACATTCAAGGCAAAAGGTGTTGTCCCCGATAATCACCCACTAGCCTGTGGAGTACTGGGGAGAAGTGGTACTCCAGTCTCATCTGCTTCAATGGTTAAATCAGATCTGTTAGTTGTTTTCGGGGCTTCATTCTCGAATCATACATCAATAAATCAGAAGAGAACTACAATTCAGGTTGATTTTGACAGAATTACACTTGGTAAGTTTCATAATGTTGACCTACCTATATGGAGTGAAATTGGATTGACATTAGATCATTTAATTTCAGCTGTAAAAAAGAAAACAAATCAATCACGAAAAGATTACATAGCTAGAAAATGGCAGGTATGGAGAGAGGATAAAGCAAAACGAGCTCGTACTTATGACGATACAGGAAAAATACCGAACGCAAAAATAATGGAGATATTATCCAATGTGATTCCTGAAGATGCGATTATCGCCGTTGATGTTGGGAATAATGCATATTCCTTGGGTATGTATTTTGAAAGTAAGAAACAACATTTTATTATGTCAGGATACCTTGGATCCATCGGCTTTGCATTTCCAGCAGCCATGGGTGCGTGGGCTGCTGATGGACAAAATAGAAAAGTTATTGCTGTTGCGGGGGATGGTGGCTTTGGTCAATATATGGCTGAGTTTACAACTGCAGTAAAATATAAAATGAATATTACCTTAATTTTGCTTAATAATAATGAATTAGGTAAAATTACTCGTGAACAAAAATCAGGCAACTTTCATGTTTGGCAGACTTCGCTAGTTAATCCCAATTTTGCAGAATTTGCATCGAATTGTGGTGGGTTAGGCATCAGAGTGGATGATGAAGATAAAGTGACCCAAGCGATTAAGAAAGCGTTGTCCTACCAAGGTCCAAGTCTAGTTGAAATTATTTCCACTGCTTCTCAACTATAGTCAAATCATTAAACAATTTATAGTTCACAAAATTAGATATGAAACATCAAATAATAATAATACACATTGATAAATTTAATTTAATGTGAGAGACCAAATTTTAAAATGGTTAGACGAGATTAATTATTTATCAGAATTAAGTGAATACGTTGCCTTACCAAGCAGAAGTAGGAATCAAGAAGAAACTAAGATCGCTGGAGATTATGCTATTGAATTATTAAAGAAAGCAGGACTTGAACCCAGAAGGATCCCTAGTGGGGGAAATGATGTCTTATTTGGTCAATCTTTGTCTGACCCTCAGAATCCTAGTGTTCTCCTCTATGGACACTATGATGTTCAACCTGAAGGAGATGTTGAGGAATGGGATTCACCTCCTTTTGTTGCAACTAAAGTTGGGAATAAATTATTTGGTAGGGGTACTGCAGATAACAAAGGTCAGCACTATGCTCATTTATTAGGATTAAGATATTTCAAAAAGTACTATCCGGATGAATTTAAAAAAGTTAATATTAAATTCATACTAGATGGTGATGAAGAATTGGGCTCATTCTCGTTACCTCAAGTTGTAGAAGAAAATAAAGAATTGTTAATGGCGGATTTTGTTATTGTATCAGATGGACCATCATTAGTTGAAACAGCACCAACAATTGTGGGCGGAGTTCGAGGAATTGTTTCATTCCAGGTAAAAATCAGCCATAATCATATTGATTTGCATTCAGGTAATTTTGGTGGAGTAGGGAGATCTGCTGCATTTGATATCATGAATTTGATTTCATCTATGATAGACAAAAACGGTATAGTTCTAATGGAAGGGTTTTATGATGATATTGAAGAATTATCAGAACTTGAAAAAGGAGCTCTCCAAGATCTCGTACCATTATATGAGAAAATAATGAGTGATCGAAAATTAACTCCAGCAGTTCGTCCTGAAGGACATACACATGAATTTTTGAATGAAGCATGGCCAACATTCAATATTAATGGATTATTAACGGGTGGTGTAAAAAATGAAAGAAGGACAATAATACCATCAGAAGCCTATTTTAGTGTTGATTGTAGATTAGTGCCAAATCAAGATCCGGTAAAAATTGTTAAAATAATTGAAAATCATATATCAACCTGGGCTAAAGAACAGGGAATTGAGGAAGCGATTGAGATTGACATGGAAGGAACTATGAGTCCTCCACCTTCATCATTGAATTCCGATTCTTTATCAATAATCCAAGAGGCAGCCTCAAAGGGTTTTGGAGTTGATCCTATCTTGGTCCCTAGATTGGGAGGAAGTTTACCCATAGAATTATTTCCTAGACTAATGGATAGACCTGTTTTTCTACTTCCCTATGCACTTGCTGATGAGAATAATCATAGTCCAAATGAAAACCTAGATCTAGATTACTTCAAAAAGGGAGTAATCACTTCGGTGGAGCTTTTACGAATCCTAGCTAAAAAAGCAAATTGATGAATATCAATTGTGTTAACAATAATAAAAATTAGTATATTGTCTTATTTTTGATTGTACTGCAAATATTAACATAATATTGATGATCATTGATTAATTGTATACATTCAACGATTGATTTATATTACCCAATAATTCAGGAAATATGGGAAATTAAATTGTCACAGAGTTTAACAAGAAAAGGACCTCAGAAGGTTTGGGATGAAGGTTACAGAAATTTGCGTGTTCCAGTGGCTATCTTCTATGATGTAAAATCATTTATGGAGAGACGAAAATATGAATATTTAACTCAGAAAGAGGGTGGTTCTGCAGAGTTGGAATTGGATGAAACTGCAATGAGTATGGGGCCAGAAGTTCAATCCCAAATCCCGACTATGTTAAAGCAAATAATTCAAGAAGAATTTTCTAAAATGCAAGAAAGTAGTGGTGTTTACACCGTTGGGGCAATTCCTGGAAGAAAGAAAACATCAAAAGAAAGGATTAAAGATCTGTTAGTTCAACATAAGGGATCTGAGTTATCTACAACCCAAATTTCAGAAATCCTAAAAATGCCGGGTCCGACTTGTAGACAAGCAGCTCGAGAATTAGCCCAAGAAGATTCAAATATTATACAATATTTAGGTAGACCAAGCAGATTCAAATATGTTGGAGAATAGATCTATTGACAAATCATTATTTAAGCAAAAGATCAAAAATAACTCCACTGATCAGAGTTGTTTAAAGCTAATTCAAGTGAGGAAACTTTATGGAAATCTCGTATTCTAAAGGAATTTTGCTAAAACATAATGGCAAAAAGCTCTTTATTGACCCTGAGATTTCTAAAACTGCGTTGGCAATCCCAACAATTGTTACTCATGCACACAGTGACCACACAGCAGCCATGACTAGTAATTCCACAACTTATACAACTCAACAAACTATTGATTTATTTGAAGTTTCACAAAAGAAAAAAAATGCAAGGAAGATTAATGCTATAGAATATTATGAACCATTTGAGGTAGATGGCTTTGAAATCGAACTACTCAAAGCTGGTCATCTTCTCGGTGCTGCTCAAGTAGTTGTTAGATGTGGAAAAGAAGCAATACATTTTACCGGTGATTTTTGTCCAGAGCCCCTTCTCACAGTAGAAGGTGCCGATTTACCAAAGGATGTTGATATTAGCATTCTTGATGCAACTTATGGAGATGAGAAAATATTTTTTGAGGATCGTCTCAACGAAAGACAAAGATTGTTAGTATGGGTTTTATCAACTATTAAAGAGGAAAGAATCCCATTAATAAATGTAGCTCACTTAGGAGGTGCACAAGAATTAATTAAATTCTTAAACCAAGTTGCTCCAAATCTGAATGTATTTGTACATCCAAAAATATCGAGTATCAGCCAAGTTTATTCTAATTATAATGTAGATTTAACTTATCAACTTTTGGAACAGAATTCAATTTTGGATCATAAATCGGTAATATTGATACCAAGAGCAAGAAAAACAATTGAATATGTTGAGAAATGCATTGATATAACTTCCAATGGGATTCGTCGTGGAATAGTTACGGGTCAAACGGCAAAATACGGATTCAACTCTTTTGATTTTTCATCAAATCTATCTACCCATGCCACACATAATGAATTACTTCAAACTGCTTTGAGAATTCAACCTTCTCAAGTTTTAACTTATTATGGTTATCCAGAACAACTTGCATACTCAATTAATTTTAATTGTGACATTCCAGCGATGGAATTGAAAAATTGTCAATCACTAGAGGTATCACAAGTAAAATCACGATCTAGTGTAAAAATTGACCATCGACAATATTTCTCAACTATTAGTGAACAAAACGAAAAGTTATGGGAAGATTGGTATTAGAAATATAAACCTACATTGAATTTACTCAAACCAGTTGGAATTTATTGAAGCTCTGTATCGATTACTTTTTTATCTATATAATCAAAAAGGAATTTGTAGATCATAATGGGATTTATTGATACAGCCTCTCGTTACTATATTAAGTCAAAACGGTTGCTATTTAAGAGCACTCGAAGACCAGGAAGGACCGAGCTAATAACAACTGCAAGGATCGTAGCTTTGGGATTATTATTTATCGGTGCAATTGGTTTTGTAGTCGGTCTTTTGGTAGATTTCATTGTAGATTCGACAAAAGCGTGATAATTATGCCACCAATATTCACATTTCGTACCAAAATGGGACAAGAAAAAGCCTTGGCACGACTATCACAAGTTAAAGGGGGAAAAGCTGATTCTGGAGTTTATGCAATTTTAATACCAGATACACTCAAAGGATATTGTTTTATTGAGGGTGAAGATCAACTTAAAATAGAAAATACTGTTAGCCAAATAAAAGTAATTTCTGGAAGAGCTGTTGGTAATAGAGAAGTACCAATCGAAGAATTAGGTGATTTTCTCAATCCTAAACCATCTATCGAAGGTTTAGAAACTGGAGATATTGTTGAAATTATCGACGGTCCATTCAAAGGACTGCGAGCAAAGCTCACAAGAATCGAAGACACATCTCAAGAGGTTACTGCAGAATTATTGGATAGTACAATGGCTCTACCAGTTCGTATTCATGCAGATTATGTAAAACGGATCAGAACTAAAGATGAAGATGCAGAACAGTCTAGTTTTGGTAAATTCAGTCTATAATCATAATTACAAGCATGCAAATATAATTCAAATCACATAAAGAAAGAAATGTACTTAAATTTCCATTTATCAGAAGCTATTGATGGATGTACTAATTGTCGATGATTCCATGTTGGCTAATCATGCCCTAAAAAGCTATTTTATCAAACTAGGTCACAATGTAGTTGGCGTGGCCAAGAATGGAGAAGAAGGGAAAGAGATGTTTACCCAGCTAGACCCAGATTTAGTTACTGTTGATGCGGTTATGCCAGGGAATATTTCAGGATTTGATTTTGTAAAATACGTAAATTCTATAGATAAAGAGAGTGGAAAAACTACTAAAATACTATTCATTACCTCCGATGCAGTTTCTGGTAGTGTAAAAAGCGAGATTAGAGTTGATGACTACATTGTCAAACCTGTAACTTTAGCACATATTGAAACTGCGATATCAAAAACTACAAACTAAAGTAAGAATTAATATAAGGCAACCATTGAAAGCTCATTTAAGAACATGATAAACGATATTAAGGAAAAATACAACCCATTCGTTCTTGATATACAGCTTAGATTAGCAGATACGGACAGTCTGGGTCATTTAAGTAATGTTGCATATATTGAATTCTTAGAAACAGCGCGTACTGAGTGGCACGCTTATACCAAAAAGCAAAGAGGGGTATTGGATAATGGTTGGGACTGGATTCTTGGAGAAATTCGCATCAAATTCAAAAAAGAGGGGTATCTTTCCGACAAACTGGAAGTTTTAATGTGGTGTTCTCGAATAGGTACTAAATCTTGGAATTTTAGTTACGCGATGATTAATGATAAATCAGAAATTATTGCAATTGCGCAAACAACTCAAATATCTTATAATTATGTAGCCAATAAATCGCAAACAATTCCAGATGATGTATTACAAGATTTACAATCAAGACAAGGTAATTCTTGGGAAGAGATTAATATTTAATCTTAAATGTTAATGTATTCCAATTATAGTGAAGCCGTTGATTTTATTTTTTGTTTGATTTGTAATTGAGAATGCAAAGAATAGAGAATCAATATTGAACCCGCAACAATCAATGAAATAACATTAGGTAGTTGACATGTCTCATCGTTTTCAGTACATTTCCAGGGCCACATTTTCGGCATTGCGTATAGTAAAAAGCCGAATACAAAGAGGTAGATACCAAAACCAATCATTAGATAGGATGCTCCAGAGATTTCTGAAACTTCAGAATAATTAACAATATTATTTTCCAAAAATTTTGAGTTTTTTCGGTACATTATAGCCTCGAAAACATACCAACTTAGACCAACGATAATAACAAAAAATTGCCAAATCCCTCTAATTGAAGAGTATCTAAAATATAAAATATTCATCATTGCCACAAAAGAAGCTAAATAACCGAATACAATTAATTTATTGATTTTCCCTTTCTTAATGAGTTGATTATCTAAATTAAAACTAATAAATACAAAGCATGATACGTATCCACCCGCAAACGCCGCTGCAGAAAACAAGTGCAAAGGAAACATCCCTCGAACAAAAATACCTGTTGCAATTTGACCGATAGATCCAACCCTGGCAGAGACCCTTGATAAGTTCCAATTATTCAATTTCCCGTAAATGATCCTTTGTGGAAAAAAATGGAATTCAAAATATATTAATGCCATAATACCTGAAAGGACATGTAAAGCCTTGTAGTAGTTTTTTGAAGCACTAGTCTGACTCAATTTACTCAAAGGATCAAAATGACTAAAATTTGTGGAGAAAGATGGATCGTTAAAAATTAGTAATGGTATCCCAATACCCATTATTAAGAGGTAGAATAACCCACTTAATCGTCCCACACTATCCCGTTCAATTCTACGATACATTCGGAATGAACCTTATATGATAAATCATAATATAAATTGAATGAATTTTTATATGAACAATTGCACAATATCTACTATTGATTATATACGGTTGTTTTGATTATTAAGCCATCTCTGCAACAATTTTTCTTATTGCAGCAAGAGGTTTCTCATCTTTATGTAATCTGATTTTTGGACTTAAGTTGTTTAATTTTAAAATCAAACTCTCTGGCCAATCATCAGCAAGTATTACATCCATTCTACTGCAGGACACAGATAGCTTCAACAACAAATCCAATTCTTTCGTGAAAGAAAATTTATTCATATCCAAATCATGAATTAACTGAGCAACTGGAAACATTTCATTTAAACCCACAGGAATTATTCCTATCGAAGGTAACATCAAAAGAATTTGATAATCACTTTGTGAGGATAGCGTATCTTTCATTTGCTTATCATCAAGCTTATTGAAAATTGATTCAATCATCGGATAGCAAATAACTATGATGTGAGAAGCGGAATTAGAAAGAATGTAATTATGTGAAATCTCACGAATTTTCCGGTAATTATATTTTTTAAGATCGACAGATCTAGTAATTTTTGGAGCAAATCCAGATGATACCGGTGTTCCTTGTTGATACAATTTTGAAAGATTACCGGTTGTTACAAAATCTACTGCCATTCTTGTTGCACGCCCCAATCGGGGAACACTTGATGCTCGTTGTTGTACTAGATCCCATAATCGCCCCATCCTAATTGCAAGTCTAATTCTCTTTATTTCAGCCATTGACTCCCATAGATTGTGTTCAGATAATAGTCTAATTTGTTCGTGTTTTGGTTGTTCCTTTAGTTCTCTCACTGAATACGAACTACAAACCTTGCAGGAACAAGGGAATTCATCAATATTATCTAACTGAAGCGTTCCATCAACGGTCAAATAACGACCATCCTTTGCCATAAGTGCATATGCAGCAGAATCAAATGTATCACACCCTAGAAAGACTGATAAGGCAAACATTGCAGGGTGTCCCGCACCAAATAGATGAAGAGGATATGTAACAGGTAATTTTGATCTTGCTGTTGCAATCATCTTGACAAGGGTACTATAATCTTGGTTTATCATTACTGGAACTACAGATCCCAGCGCAAACAGTGAGAAGTGATCCAAAACTTCAGGAGTAATGACTTTATCCAAATATTGTCCCATCAGATCAATATATTTCCCTCCTTGAATTGGTAACGTCCAGTTAACGGATGATTCACCAAAATGATCAATCGATGTATTAAGGTTTTTTAGAGTTGTTTCAATTCGAATTTGGGCTTCTGAATGACTAAGATTATATCCAATGGGGTGATCCATTATAACCCCAAAATCAGCACCAACAGCCTTCTGCAAATCTAATGTTTCTGTCACACCTAATTCAATATCCCCATATAATAAAACTTGATAAGCTCCAGAATCCATCATGATAACTCCGTCAAAATTTAGATAAGTTTCTATTTTAGGTAGATCGCTTAATTTCGGTGGTACCCATTTACCATCCAATTCAGTAGAAAATCGTTTACTCATCAAATAAGATGAGGTTATAACCTGATCAAAACCAAATTCTGATTTTAATCTCGAAATTTCGAAACTCTGCTGGAATGGATCAACAACAGGAAAGAGAGCTGGCGTCGTAAAAGATTTGTTATTTACCTCCACCTTGCCAATTTTTGCCAATCCTTCCCATTTTGAGTTAGAGAACACTATTCTATATCGATTTTTGTTTCATTTAATTTCTTGTTTAGATTCACGCTTGTTTCGATTATTAATTTAAGTGGAAAAAGATTGAATTGAGTTTGGTATCAAAAATTATTATTATACTTGAATTATGGATCATTCAGAATGAGCGCAAACCTAACTCGTGGATATGCAGCAGAACTTAGCACTTTTGCTTCTAAAAACATTATTGTCAAAACTACAACTGGAAAAACTATCAAAGGAGTTCTTATGGGATTAAATCCTGATGATATGAATTTGATATTGGGTGATGTTGTAGTTAATGATGAACAACATCACAGATTGTTCTTAGCTGGGACTCAAGTAGCAGAAATTACTCTCGGTGAGAGACCATTTGATATGAATAAACTAAAGATGGAACTAGAACGAGTCTTCAAGAAAACTGGTGTCAGATACTTTGAAGATACTAGAACAATAATGGTAATGGATAGATATAAAGTAACTGAGGAAACTGTGGATGGTGATGGTCCAGTAGCGGATAGGATTAGAAGAATCTGGCAATCGCTAAAAGAAGAATTTACAGCTACTGAAGAATAATTTTGTAATTGAAAAAATAATAATTTTGAATAAAAGTATAAAATGAGAAAATCTTAGGTTTGCGATATATTTACTCTACTTTATTTATTTACGATAATCTTTATTATTTAACATTGCAAATATTTTCATAAATCAGAAAATCTAGAGAAATCATGAGTCTTTTATCGATTCTAGAATGTACGTCTTGCTCTAAAGAATATGATCCACAACTATTACAAACCCTGTGTGATTGCGGTAAAGTTCTCTTTGCCAGATATGATCTTGAAAAAGCAAAGGAAACTATTACAACAGATTTGAGAGGAAGACCGAACAATTTGTGGCGGATGCATGAGATCATGCCTTGTGGTCCCAAGTATCGATTCACTTTAGGAGAAGGAAATACACCAATAATAAATTTTGAAGATGATGATAAATTTCATTTTGAACTCAAGAATGAGGGATTAAATCCAACTGGTACTTTCAAATCTCGTGGTTTAGGTGCAGCAGTTTCAAGAGCAGTTGAATTAGGAGTAAAAGATTTTGTCATTCCTACTGCTGGAAACGCAGGTGCAGCTTTATCTGCTTACACGGCTAGAACAAATACCAAAGCACATGTATTCATGCCCAGGGATGCGCCTGAAGTGATTAAGTCAGAAGTGACTTCTTTTGGGGCTGAGCTTATTCTTGTTGATGGGCTTATTTCTGATGCAGCGAAGATTGCCAAAGTGAAAGCTGATGAAAATGGATGGTTTGATGTTTCTACCCTAAAAGAACCATACAGAGTGGAAGGAAAAAAAACAATGGGGCTTGAAATTGCGGAACAATATAATTGGGAAGTACCAGATGTAATTATTTATCCAACAGGGGGTGGTACAGGTATTATAGGAATTCATAAAGCATTTGATGAACTTGAAACAATTGGATTACTAGGGAACAAACGACCCAGAATGGTTGCAGTGCAATCTTCGACGTGTGCACCAATTGTAAGAGCATTTGATAATAATCTTAAGTATGCTCCAGTTTGGGAGGATGCACATACTGTAGCACCTGGATTGAGGGTTCCCGCTGCAGTGGGAGATTATTTAATTTTGGATATTGTTCGAAAAACTAAAGGTACTGCTGTAGCTGTTGAAGATACTGACATTCTAAAAAGTATGAGAGGTCTTGCAAAAAATCATGGCATTGCGTTAGCTCCTGAAGCTGCTGCAACATATACAGCATCAAAATATCTTAGAGATGATGGCTGGTTAGACAAATCTGAAAATATTTTATTGTTAGCCACTGGGTCCGGTTTAACCACACCGGAATTATGGATCGATTAAACTGCTTCTGGTTCATGTAAAAATACTGCTTCCTCAGGATCTCTTATAGTTACAGTCGCGTTTGCAACCTCCCATGAACCTTTTGTATAACTCCCACTTATTAGTGTCAAGCATCGACATTTGAAATTGAATTGACGTGTGGATTTTGAGTCAAGTATTTTTACTTGATGAGGGCGATTACAATTATTACAGCGCATCACTTCGTTTTTACTCATGCAAATTAAAATAGATCAAAGTCAAACAAAATTGTTTCTAATTTGTCATGTTTATTTGGACAAGAACTTGATTAATAATCAGTTAGAGGAACATTCCTCTGTTTCTATCATCTTCTTCCCTATTCTCTTCTAGGACACCTTCCATGTTTTGGATTTCATTTTCAATAGATTCGGCTTCTTGAATAAGCTCCTCAACACCACAATCAAGCCCTAGTAAATCATTAATAATTTCCACTGCATGTGAAGCAGCTATGGGATCAGGTCTAGATCGTTCTGCATATGGCATGATTCCAATTGCCGGATATTGCTTGATTTCTGAATACATCAATATAAGAGCCATTGGACCAGTGATAAACAAACCCTCATCCATCATGTCAAGTTTGGTGTCAGGATTAAGAGAGTTGTAAGTTGTTGAATAAACAGCCTTAGCTAAAACATCATCTTCAACCCGCAATCGAGAATCGAGTCCTCCGATCAAGACAATTTGACTTAGATCGTTGTCGGTACTCCATTTAACTACTTCTTGTGCAAAAGATCTGTGTTCAAGTTTATAGGGTTCAAAATAGGCATTAATAAGAATGATATCTTCAAATCGATATATTTCGAAAGGAAGGACTAACCTTTCTTCTTTTACACTTAAAAAAGGAGGAAGAAAATCAGTGACAATATATCCAATTAATTTTGCTTTTAATGTTTGAACCATGTGATTTACAGCAATAAAACCTACTTTTCCAATTCCGTAAAATCCCGAAATCAATGTGCAACCTGAGATATCTTCTTCTCCTGCTCTCAACACGAATTCGACATTTGATTTACTTAATACTGAACCAGAAGGTTTTGTTGGTTCTGCCATATTATTATGCTATTTTAAAAGGTTTTAAGTCAATTGAAATATGGTAGGAAATTTGAAATTCATTTATATCTAATATAATCCCAAAATAAAGCTATATGCAATTTATCGTTAAAATACACCCTGAGATTTACCTTTGTCGTAAACCTCATGAGTTAATTCAGCAATTCTACTCACATATCCCCATTCATTATCATACCAAGCAAGAACTTTTGCCATACAAGCATCAACTATTTTGAGTGCAGGAAAGTCAACCACTGCACTTAATGGATTATGATTGAAATCGGTACTAACTAAAGATCTCCATTCATATCCTAATATTCCTTTAAGATCATTTTCTGAAGCCTTTCGGAAAGAATCGGTGAGCTCATCAATTGTTAGATCTTTGGTGACCTTCACTGTTAAATCTACAATAGAAACATTGGGTAACGGCACTCTAATAGCCAACCCATCTATTTTTCCTGCTAGATTTGGTAAAACTAACCCTATCGCCTTTGTAGCACCTGTTGAAGTTGGGAACATATTCATCGCCGCAGATCTCATTCTACGATAATCACTGTGTATTGAATCCAATAATCTCTGATCATTTGTATATGAGTGAATTGTTGTCATCGTACCATGTTCAAACCCGAAATTATCATCCAAAACTTTGGCAACTGGGGCTAAACAATTGGTAGTACAGGATGCATTACTGATTAGTTTCTGATTTTCCACATCAATCAGATCGTTATTAACACCTCTGACTACAGTTAAATCAACATCAGCAGCAGTTTTACCAGGGGCAGATAGGATAACTCTTTTAGCTCCAGCCTGAATATGTTTTTGTAAATCTGATCGGGTTCGAAAACGCCCAGTACATTCAATAACAATATCAGTATCAAACTCTTTCCAAGGAAGATTCAAAGGATCCTTCTCTGAAGTTGCAACAAACTCATCATCATTAAAAATTAATGATTTCTCATTTACCTCAACAGTTCCATCAAATCTACCATGAATTGAATCGAATTCGAACATATGCGCAAGCGATTCATTTGGGGCTATATCATTAATCGCGACAATATCGACTTGTTCATCCATCTCTAATAAAGCACGTAATACTAGCCTCCCAATTCTTCCAAAACCATTTATTCCAACTTTTACTACCATTATAATCTACTCAAAAATATCAAAATAAAATCGAGTTTGAAAATCTATTTGTTAAAAATTTGACATTAAGAAGATTAATCTTATTATTTTTGCTTATAATTCCATTTTATCATATTATGAGTTCTACACAACATTTGATAGTAGTATTAAACACAAAAAATTAAGAATGATCTTTCAATACTGACTTATATGCTTGACACGACGGCAGATGAGAACTTAGAATATTTGACCAATTTAGTCAAAATAATGATATCAGCAATTCTCGTTTTATTTGTCATCCTTGAAATGTCATTATTTATGAGCTATACAAGTACAAATCTGGCATTATTGATTGGAAGCTCACTTTTTCTGATGTTTATCGTTTTCTGGCAAATGGGAAAAATAAATTTTAGATTTCGGTAAAATATAATAATCATAATAGAAAAAAGTATACATATTTCAATTCTTTTTCCAATCTTTTTTAGTAATTAGTGAATTACTTTCGGTCTACTCTATGTTTCTGCGCTTATATACTAGAATCCTGTATTAGATATTGTGAGTATTCTACTCAGAACTTTACGTGTTCCAGTATTTCCTGATAATAAATCTAAGGAACTACTAAGAACAACTTTTGAAGAGTACTCTAAAGCTGCACAAACTGCATATGACTACGCCAATAACAATAAAACCTCAAATCGTATCAAGGTACATCATGGAATTTACAAATCATTTAGAAAACAATCCTCACTCAATTCTCAGTTGGTAATTAACGCCAAGAACAAAGCTATGGATGTAATCCGAAGCTTGAAGGCAAAGAAAAAGAAGAGAAACGTGAAATTCATGAATAAAATTCCCATCAGATATGATTACAGATCATCCACAATCTATCAAGAAAAACAATCAGTAGCTCTATCAACTACTGGAAAACGAGTCAACCTTGAATATTTTCTTCCAAGTTGTTATCAGAAATATTCAGACTGGGAGTTTAGAAGCTTTGAATTGCTAAAAAAAGGAGAAAAACAGTTTCTTCATTTTGTAGTTAGGAAATATGTCAACGCAAGTGGAGAACATTCAGGTGAATTTATTGGTATTGATCGTGGTATTCGTCATGTAGCAGTGACATCGCAAAACGAATTTTATAATGGCTCTCGTCTACGAGAAATTAAAAATCGATATTTTAGATTGAAACGTAGACTCCAGAAGAAAGGCACTAGA
>JAAFKL010000426.1 GCA_021399405.1 Candidatus Heimdallarchaeota archaeon
CCAAGATTCTAATATCTTCATTCCCTAGATATTATTGAAAGCATCATGGTCTTACTGAGAAAATCATACAAAGTAGGTATGCGTTTTTCAGGTGACCAACCTCGTGAGATTGAAAAACGATCAAACACTCTTGTTCGGAGATATCAAGAAATTGTGGAAGAAAAAATTATTCAAAACAATATGGTAGAACAAGCCTATGACCTAATTGATAAAAATCCTGGACTCTCCGGAACCTTTGGAGCAAGACATCTTGCTAAGAAAGTAAGTGACGGTTCCAATATTGGACAGGTTGCATGCACCTATGCCTTATCTGCAGTTAATGGAGCAATTGATCGAGAGCACAAACTTGGTGAATTTTTAAAACTCTTTGGAAAGCATCCAAAGGAAGCTGTAAGTTGGGTGATATTCCAACGTACACCATTTCTGGAAACCAGTTTGGCACGAATTCTTAAAGTAAATTTTGAGTATTCACGTAATCTCATTCTTTCCGCTGGAAGAAATCTGAAATCTGGATATGCAGATATCATTTTACCGAAATTAGAAAATATAGATTTTATCGAAGCAGTTGATGAAATAGAAGGAGAAGTGAAAGACAAGTTTGCGGAAATGAAAAGCGAGGGAAAAAATTTGAAAAGGATACAGAGCTTTTTGAATAAAATAGAATTTTTGAAGAAACATAAAGAATTCATGTCCATGTGCCTCTATCATTGGTTAACTTACGAACGAAACAATCCTACAAATTCTCGGTGGAGATCATTAAAAAAACTGAGTAGAGAATTTACATTTATGCTCGGATATAAACGTCAACGACGTTTATTCAGTGCTATCAGAGGAGTTGTTGTCCATGCACTTTCGTCCATACTGGATGAGACTGTGAAAAATATATTTGAGACAGTTAAACTACGGGACCTGGTAGCAAAACCTTACAAAAAACAGAGAAGAAAACTAGCCCCTGTGAACCTTATTATGGGCTCAAAATATGTGATCACCCGTCCTGGAAATGCTAAGTTATTGACCCAACTTGCGTTGCAAGATCAACGATTTACACTTGGTATTAAGAATCCGGATATTCGAGGACAAATTATCCATGGAGATGTAATTATACACAAGAGAATGCTAAAGATGATGATGAAAGGAGCCTCCATCACTTCACTTAGTATTCGTTCTGGTGATGCACCTGGTTGTAAAATTATAATCACTATTCATCTTGAGGGGACGGAAGATATGTTTTTGAGCACAAATTTCATGAAGAGTTATCCCGATTTGAAACTTAAACAATCAGATATTATTGGTTTGGATGTCAATAGGGTGGGACCATATGTTTTAGTATTTTCGCAGAAGAATGAGATCCCCAAAATGCTTAGTACTATTTGTAAAAGATATATAACACTTGGCGAAGTTATTTCTAAATTAAGTGCAGCATTTTCAAAAAATTTGAAAAATGAAAATGAGGATAGAATTAAATTGCGAGGCGAGTTGAATCGAGTGTATTTAAGGCGTAAGCGACTGCTTAAAGAAATCAAAACTCAGTGTAAACTTCTTAGCACCGCTGTACTAATTCAATCAAAAGCAAAACAATTCAATGTTGAAGACTTACAGATGTCTGCAAGGGGTAAACGTGGATCACTTGCCAAAGCCATTCTCTCAATGCCTGATGAGATCAACATATTTGAGAAGGCAGTAATCCTTGCTTCTTCCTATAGACAGACCAATATAGAACTTAACTTGATTAATCCCTTCAAAACGAGCTCAACTCATTATAATTGTGGTGGTAAATTGAGACGAAGTCTAGGCAATTGGGATATCTGTGCATGTACTTTTTGTAAGGTTGAAGTGAATACTCACTTCAATGCCGCACTCCACATTCGTGATGGTGGAGTTCTAGCATAATTGCATAAATTCCATAAATTGCATAAATTGCATAAATTGCATAGAATGCATAACCCCCTCTCCGCATACGAGGGGTAACCAATAAATCATTGGGTAAGAACCTTGGGTAAACCTTGGATAAACCTCGGCTAGACCTTGTGTTTACAACTGATGTTTGATTTTGGTAGATTCATAGTATGCGTATTCGATGCTTTATTGCTATTAAAACAAAACCTGTAAAGCAATATTTTGATTATCTCACAAAAATAAAAGAGGAGTATAATGTTCGAATCAAAGTCGTAAACCCAGAAAATTATCATTTTACACTACACTTTTTTGGAGAAATTCCAATTGAGGATGTTAACAAAATTGATGAATCATTACAAATTCTAGATATAGATAAATTTGAATTCAATCTTTCTGGAACAGGAAGTTTTCCAGGAAATAAATTAAAACAGACTAAAGTATTATTTGTTGACACAAACTTAGGCCGAAATAGTGTCATCAAGGTTGCAAGTACAATTCATGAATTACTAAAATCCCTAGAATTTCAAGTTCAAACAAGAAAATTTATTCCTCATTTAACTGTCTGCCGGGTTAGATCTGGAGCTGAAATAGGGGATTTAACTCAAGCATGGTTAGATGAGGAGTTCGATGATGTTGCGATGGAATGTAGTGAATTAGTACTTATCAAATCGACATTAACTCCAACCGGGTCTGTCTATACTACTTTGTATGAATACAAATTAAACTAGAGTTAAGAATCTGATCATTAATTAAAATGTATTTAATTCATAAAGAAATAGAGAAAATGTAATGTCTCCAAATATATTCGAAAAAAAACCAAGGGAGAATGTTTTTCGAGAAAAACACAAGTTAATGCCTGAGTATGTGCCAGAAGAACTCCCTTGTCGAGATAAGGAGCAAGATCAATTAGTAGAGAATTTACGTATTCTTTTAGATCCGACAAGCAGAATAGCTGTTAACATATCTATCACTGGAAAACCAGGAGTTGGGAAAACCACAATTGCTAAAAAAACAATTACAGACCTAAAGAGTGCTGCAATTAAAAATAAAGTAAATCTAGATGTATTCTACATAAATTGCCATTCTTTTAGAACTAAAACCTCAATATTGAGGAGAATAGCGACTGACAAATTCAGAATTCAAGGGCGTGGTTTCAGTGATGAAGAACTAATCGAGATGTTAGCTACCAGGTTAGAAAAAGAAGATTTGAAATTGGTCCTTGCAATAGATGAAGCAGGAATGTTGAAAGGGAATGAAATTCTTTCTTTCATACATCTTAATGAATTATTTCCACCAGGTACGGGGAGGTTGTCTACCATCATTATTTGTCGTCGTTCTGAGTGGAGTTTATTGTTATCAGCAACCCTATCAGGAAGAATACAAGATCAACTTAACTTAGAAGATTATAGTAAAGAACAATTGAAAGAAATATTAACATACAGAAAAGGACTATCATTTTTTGCTGATGTCATTTCCGATGAAATCATGGAATTAATTGTTGAAATATCTTCAAGAACAAGTAATGCTAGGCATGGGATAGAAATAATGCTCCGGGCAGGAATGAAAGCGAATGCAATGGGATCATCAGAAATAAATGCAGATTTTATTCGAGCAGCCAAAACAGAAGTTTATCCCGAGTTAAGAAGTGATGTATTTCTTGATCTAAAGAGATCTGAATTATTTGCAGCTTTAGCATTAGGGCGTATATTAGAGCAACCAGGAAATATTACAACCACGATTAACCAATCCTATGATACATTTGCCTCTGTAGCAGAGGAATATGGAATAAAACCACCATCAAAAGCATCATTTAGATTATGTATCGATACACTAGAAAAATTGGGAATTATTTCTCATGCTGTTGGAGTAATAGACGAAGGACGTGGACGTAGGGCAAAAATTTCCCTTTATGATATTCCAGCTCAGATTTTAGTAGAACGGGTTGAAAATGTAATAAAACACGCTTACAATAACTAGACTTGATTTACCACCAAACATCTTTCCATCCCATCTTGTAAGCAACAATATTTGCAATAAAATGTATGACTAATGCAGCCGGGATTACAAGATAAACCCAAGAAAATGGATAAGTCAAAAAAATGGCGAGTATTAAAAATGAAGACACAACAAAACCAACTTGATCCATTATTGGGAATGGTCCACCGGGTTTCAAGTCAACCCTCCGCTTGATAAATGAACCAGCTGAGTCTCCAACCATTGCTGCAAACCCTTGTACAAAGCCTATATACCAGATATAGTCAACTGAATTAAATCGACCATCAACATCTTCAAAAACATCAGGGAAGTACAGTACAACAGCCATACCCAAAACTCCAGCACCTAGAATGGCACCCATTAATCCTCCAATAGTTTTGTTTTTACCTAGTATAGGCTTACCTCGAAATAATTTTCCTCTGTCAATTGCACCTAAACCAGTAGTAAATGTTGCCACAGAATTAGCAAAAAATGCAGGTGTCAAAAACAAAAACCCTTTGATTAGCTCAATAGTCCAGTCGGAAGCCATAGTACAACGATGAAGCTATGTAATTTATATCTTATTCAAGTTCAGAAGATATTTGATTATCACTTACGGAATTTAGTAATTTTATTTTAACATAGTTTTAATTTTCTTAAGTACAGTATCTTTGAACCCTGATAAAAATTGAATTGATCCTGATTGATTCTGACCAAATCCACTCAATCCTAAGTCTAATAGTTCTTCCTGTAATTGAGTTAAGAACTCGGCGAAATTGAAATCAAGTGCTGAATTCTTAAGTATCAAATATTCTCCACTTAATCCGATGGTAACAACTGTGTCACTTTCTTCTTCAACAGTTAAATTATGAAGTGCAGACAAGATTGATGAATGTGATGGATATTCAAATCTTGGAGCAAAATTATCCAAATCTAACAGAAGTAAGGTTTTACCAGTGCCCAATGAACTTTTCTCTGCATTTGTCTGAGCGATTTTAAGCCCCTTGGCGAATAATGATTTTGATGTAGGAGCAATACTTTCAATCAACTCTGTTGTCTTATCATGATTACCTCGGATCCCTAAAAGATCTCGGACAATCTCACCACCATCAAAATGTCTAAGGCCAAAAATTACGTAATCAACAGCTGATAACATATTTTCGAGCCTACCTAAATCATAATCATTTTTCTTTACAAGTTCAAGATATTTCTCATATTCGGTTCCTGATACATTGTCAGCAATACCAGATATTACACACAATTGAAGTAGATTAGAAGTCATATCTGTTTCAACTGCAATAAATTTGGATAATTCAGTACTCAACATTGCAGTTGTGATTTTATCCTCTTTGTTTACTGTTGATGAGTTAATGAATGCAGTGACCATTTCTGAGTTTTCAGCTGATACTGTATGTGTATCAACCACTACCACATCAACACCATAACTTTTGCAAATCAATAATGCAGCTTTTGAATCTTCATCACTCCCTACATCAACTAAAACATACAGAGGCATGTTACGAGTGTTGAACCCATCATCAGTTGCGAAAGCGAGGTCTCGAACTACTTCTCGAACTTCTAATGTTGAATTTCGTTGGGGAATTCTTCGGATATTCCTCTTGAAATCTTGGGGATTTGTACCTTTAGCTTCAACGAATTTTTTGATACCATAATCAACAGCGAAAGCGGCTGTGACACCGTCTACACATGGTGAATGATACCGAATTATAATATTTTGATTTCTCAAAGTTGCAATTCTAATACGATTTGCTGCTTTAACGAATTGTGGTTTTAGCTCATCGTATGTACTGCTCTCAATATAGAATTCATTTTCATCAAGTGATTTACCTGTGTGAATATTGCTTGAGCCTAACTCGTCAAAGAATTCGAAGGCTTCATGTTGTTTCACTTTATCAATTGAGTAAATTTGTAATCGGTCTTGCTCATTAACTACTTTGTATCTTGCGACCACCTGAGCGACTGTAGAATTTGATAAATTAGGATAAGAGCGATACCCATCTGATGAGTAAACTGCACCTTGCACCTTCTTACCTGATGGATCGATCATGGTAAAAAGTGTAATACCGGCACTTTTCATGAAATAAATGTCAATGAGTTGGGCGGTGAACTTACCAATATTACCTGGCTTTGACATTAATTCAGCTAAGCTCATCTCATGAACGGGTTGGGACTTCTTGACAACCTTATATCTGTGAGTAGAAGTGATAGGAATAACAGGAACTGCTTTTCCACGACTTTCTCTAGTTAATGGATTACGAAGTCTAACTGCTACAGTTTGACCTGTTTTGTAACGAGCGTCTCTGTATGGCTTGAACCACCCTTCGAAGCCTTCTCCCAGATCAACTTGCACACCTTTTGGATTTGCTTGAGTAACTTGAGCGGCCAATGCATTTTTGCCATCAAGATATCTGTAATCCAGCGGAGCACCGAGTTGGACCACAATTGGATTTTCTTCACAAGTAGCACATACGTTGCTGTCGGTCCCTTCGATGTTGTTACCGCAAAAATCACAAGAATAATTCCAACCATCTGTGCATTCCTCGCATTGGCTTTTACTGATCAATTTACCTCGACCACGACATGTAGGGCAATCATCTCCTTTGCCTCCTCCAATGCCTATGGTGATTTTGGTAGATCCTGTACCCTTACAATCTGAGCAAACAGTGACATTTTCGACGATTCCATTCTTACATTCATGGCAGCGTGTTCTCATTAATACGGTTTATAGATTAATCAAATAAAATAATATCGATCTAGATCGATCGAGGGTGTTTTTTTTTCTGAGTTTGCGAACGTTAGTAGCGGCGAAAACAGTTTTTCATTTAAATAAGATTTTTGTTCGAAATTCTTCAGCATTTGAGATCATGATGTTTTGTGTTTCGTCATTTAACGTGTCGACTGTACCTGAGTCATTCAGAAGCAACTGATTGAATAACATTTTGAATAAGGAAATCAAAAGATGGATTTATTCAGTGTTCGACCTATTAGAATAAGGAGCAAGATTTATACAGGTCCAAATAGAAGAAAATTGATCTATTCTCATTCGAAAACAAAATTATAGATTTGTGGGACCAAACACTCAAAAATTTACAATTTTTCACATATTTCCACAAATTGAGGTCTTATAATTAATAAATGAAATACCATATCAATACAGTGAATCAATGTGATCATCTAGTTATCACGACAGTTTGATAACTACGGAGGGAAAATATTTTATGGAAATGAAATTGGCAAAATTGGCTATTGCCTGCACGATCATATTAATAATTCCCAGTCTAGTTAATCCTGCAATTCTGGCAGATAAAGGAATGATAGTGCAAACTACGATCGTAAATGTTGCAGGACGAGAATTCTATTGCGAGTGGAACCAAACTTACGGAGGTGTAGAAACTGATAGCGCTGAGGCACTCATACAGACTATAGATGGGGGCTTTGCACTTGCAGGTTATACATATTCATACGGGGTTGGAGCGTTTGATAAGTTGCTGGTGAAAACCAGTGCTGAGGGAACAGTGGAATGGAGCCAGACTTACGGAGGAGAAAGTGTTGCTCGCACTTGGGCACTCATACAGACTATAGATGGGGGCTTTGCACTAGCAGGTTATACAGCTTCATCTGGGTATTCTTATAATATGTTGCTAGTAAAAACCAGTGCTGATGGAGCAGTGGAATGGAACCAGACTTACGGAGGAGGAAATGCCGGCGCTAGGGCACTTATACAGACTATAGATGGAGGCTTTGCACTAGCAGGTTTTACACGTTCATATGGGGCTGGAGGGCATGATATGTGGCTGGTGAAAACCAGTGCTGATGGAACAGTGGAATGGAACCAGACTTACGGAGGTGCAGGAGATGATCAGGCCAGGGCACTCATACAGACTATAGATGGGGGCTTTGTACTGGCAGGTTTTACAGATTCATATGGGGCTGGAGAGTCTGATATGTGGCTGGTGAAAACCAGTGCTGAGGGAACAGTGGAATGGGACTTGACTTACGGGGGATCAGAAGATGATCAGGGCTGGGCACTCATACAGACTATAGATGAGGGCTTTGCACTTGCAGGTTATACAGATTCATATGGGTCTGGAGAGGCTGATATGTGGCTGGTGAAAACCAGTGCTGAGGGAACAGTGGAATGGGAACAAACTTACGGGGGATCAGAAGATGACGGTGCTCGGGCACTCATGCAGACTATAGATGAGGGCTTTGCACTTGCAGGTTATACAGATTCATATGGGTCTGGAGAGGCTGATATTTGGCTGTTGAAAACCAGTACTGAGGGAATAGTGGAATGGGAACAGGCTTACGGGGGATCAGAAGATGACGGTGCTCTGGCACTCATACAGACTATAGATGAGGGCTTTGCAATGGCAGGTTTTACAGATTCATATGGGGCTGGAGGGACTGATATGTGGTTGGTGAAAATTGGATTGATACCTAATACTAATCCAGAATCTAATACTAACCCAGAATCTAATACTAACCCAGAATCTAATACCGATCAATTGATATTTGAAGAAACATTGGATTTAAACTGGAATGTTACGAAATTAATAATTTTATTTGTTATATTAGGTATTTTTATTGTTGGAGCAATTATTTATAAAAAGAGAAAAGAGAAAATTAGATTTATAGTTCAATCAACAGAATAGTTCATAACAACGATTGTTGGGACTTCGATCATAATTATCCTTGACATCTTATCCATCATCACTATGTTATCATTAAATTTCGACTCCAAAATAAATCCATATGATATTGTTAATGTTAAAATTGATGTTGTTCATAGAAACCACGAATCAATCTTGAGAAGGTTAGATTATTCGGATTAACTTAAATTCAGTAAATTAATGTAATTAACTCTTAACAAGTCTTATTATTTATTACTTGAATAAAATTTTTTCTCGAAATTCATCGGTATTGGTAATCATAATATTTTTTGCATCTTCAGTCAAAGCCTCAATTGTACTTGCCGCATCATCCTCACAAATCAATTCCAAAAGATCATCCTCTTCAACCATAACTTGCTCAACGAACTGCTTAACGATCTGCATATCTCGAAAACCAGGATTTCCTCGCTCTATTTTAGGCAATCCATTTCGTATCACTTTGGCACCCATTCGGTAGTGCTCAAGATCTCTAAAATGCTCAATCATGGCAACATAAGTTTTGAATGCGTAAAATAAATTATATTCCACAATATAAATTGTGAAACTATCTATTAAAAGAAATTTGACAGATTAATTTGACCTGTAATTATTTTTCAATTTTAATGCGGAGTACAGAAAGAATATATGGTGGTTAACCTTATAATAATTTAGACAGTTGATATCTAATGTAATATCAGTAAAAGAGTTGTTTCAAAAGAATCCAATTCTTGAAAAGATAAATTTGGATTTATGTGTAAGTTGCAAAACTACGCAATTGCTTTGTGGATTAAATCGGTGTCCACTAATCCAATCAGTTGATATTAACACTCGAGTAAAAGAAAAAGTTGATACGATATCTAAGGAAAATAGTATATTTGGACCTTCACCTCAAATATTCCTTGGGTCTTCGGGATACCCTAATGTATATTCTGGACCCATGACCTCACTCTTTCCAGAAAATGAAAAACTATCTACTGTCCCATCCCAATGGACAAATCTAAGTATTGACGAAATTATTGAGCTTCGATTTGGGCTCCTAAGAGGGATGAAAAAGGCCAATATATTTTTCAAAAATGATTCAGAATCAAACAGAATTAAGGAAAAATTGGGCGAACTTGCACGATCTACAAAACCAGTTGAAATTGAAGGTTCTTTCATTAAAAGACCATCTTTTGATATTTCATTAAATGCCGAGACGCAACCAATGGGACCTACAGGAATGCTTTCAAATTTTAGTTTAACGTCCAATCCGAATATTCCAAATCGTGTTGATTATGTCCTTGATGATGAACTTCGCTCAGACGTGCAAATGAATATGCTCTACAATGATGGGTACGATATTTATTATTTACAAAATATATTTTCAGCCGGAAGTACAGGTTTAGAAAAAAGTGCAAAACTGGTTCCAACACGATGGTCAATAACAGCCACAGATGATATAGTTGGTAAGAAATTGATTGAGGGGCTTATTGATTTTCCATCAGTTCAAGAAATCACAGTACTCCAGGGAGACTTGTTAGGGAATTATTTCACTGTTTGTCTATTTCCAGGTAATTGGCAATTTGAAAATTTTGAGACTTGGATGATTGGAACGATATTTACCTTAACTGAAAAATCATTTCAAATGAGTGTAGAACGTGAAGGTTTCCGCCCAAAAGAATATTACAAAGGAAGAACTAAGTATTCAAAACAAGCTGGAGGTTACTATGCTTCCAGATTAGGAGTTCTTGAGTACTTGCATAAGATTAGACGTCAGGCTAGAATAGTTATTTTTAGAGAGATAACGCCTGAATACGCGGTACCTGTTGGTGTTTGGGCAGTTAGAGAGGGGGTTCGCAAAACAATGGAATCCACCAGTATTAAATTTGACAACAAATTTGAACTGAAAAAATGGCTATTGCAGAGATTAAAGGTGAAACCATCGAATTATTATCCTGCAAGTGAATTATTTAGTCAAGAATCGTTATATGATTATTTCGAATAATAACTAATAATAGAGAAGATAATCTCATTATTTCTAAAACAACAATTATGCAAAAATAAGATTAATATCGATTATATTTCTCCAATCGAATCAACATTATTTTTAAGTTTTAATCATCACCAATATATAAGTGGGATTAGAAACCTTAGGTGCATTAGATTGGAGTATTCTAACCATTGAAGCCCTCACTTTTATAGCCATTTTTGCATATTTTTTTGGTCCGGGGAC
This sequence comes from Candidatus Heimdallarchaeota archaeon, assembly GCA_021399405.1. The sequence continues at coordinate 10,756 of JAAFKL010000426.1, forward strand.
AAATGTTATCCGCTGTAGATCAATAAGAGTAGATGAAAAGCAATTAGATTATTGGCGAATATCACTTTATACTCAAAATTTATCAGTCTGGATGGCTGCAATATACACTTTCATTGATCCTTCAATTGTAAGAGTATTGTTTCATCTAACATTTTCAATATCCACAGTTTACATGATGGTCTTTGTAAGCCTCCCAACATGGGTTTGTAAGCAGAAGGGATACGGAGGCATGTGCAACTGCGATTTCTACGGCTATAACGACTTTATGCCGATGTTATTACTTGGGGGGTTGGGGGCTTTAGTTTTTGCATTTTTAGATTTAACAACCTCCCAAGCGTTGTTTTCTCTTGCAGTGATGACGTTTCTAGCAATTACAATATTCTTCTTTTTACCTGAAAAAGAAATTGAGCAGCTAAAATATCCACCGGAATTATTAATCCGATCAATTGATGAATTCCAAGCATTTCTCATGGAAAATCCTGAAGAAACCAAATTATTGACCATGTTAAAGGACACCTGTGACTTCTGTGTCATCCAGGTAGATGAAATCGCAAGAGTGCCCAAAGAACTTGTTCATTCAAGATTGAGGATATTTGATTTATCTTTGTTTGGTCTAGACCCACTTATGGCCCTGACGCTTAACATCCATGGAGAATTAGATAAGATTCCTGTCCCTTCGACCAGGGTATATGATCACGGGATGGAAATCGACCAAAAAGATGGGGTCCTATCCTCTCCAGAAATAGAACAACTATTAATGAGCTTCTAATTGATCTAAAAAATATTAAATTAAGCACATTGTATCTCAACCCATTTCTGTAATTATTTTTCGTTCAATTTGTTGAAGGATGCTATTCAAACCCCAAATTTGAACAATTGTCAATGCAGTTCTAATTATTATACAGCTACTATAGGGATTTACGAATATTTCTTTAAGAAGCGAATATATTTTTTACATGTGTTTTTGCAAACTTTGCTTGATGATGATATCAAAAAGTGGCTAAGTGAAGATGTTCCCAACTGGGATCCTCATACAATGGATCTTGATCAAGAAAATGAAGTTAAAGCTACGATTATTGCAAAACAAGATGGAGTTATTTCAGGTATTCAAGTTTTGGAAAGAATCTTTGAATTAGGTAATATTCATATTTCAACCAAGATTGAAGATGGTAAAGCAATAAATAACGGTGACGTAATCTGTGAACTACGCGGAAAATCTACTATAATTTTACAACTTGAAAGAACTGCATTGAATATATTTACCCATATGTCAGGAATTGCAACCACGACCTCAAAGATGGTGCAAATGGTCAATAAAAGTGATAATAAAACTATCATTGCAGGAACAAGAAAAACACTTCCAGGATTAAGAAAATATCAAAAATATGCTATCACATGTGGAGGGGGTGATACTCATCGAATGACATTAGAATCAATGATAATGTTAAAAGAAAACCACTTGTCCCAATTTAATTCAATCTCAGAAGCAATTCAAAATTACAAAAAGACGTCTTCATTTAGTTTAAAAATTGAGGTTGAGGTTCGATCCCTAGAAGAGGCAATTGAAGCAGCAAACGAAGATGTAGATATTATTATGTTAGATAATTTTGAGATTTCAAAACTGAACGATACCATCTCAAAAATAAAATCAATCAATAATAGGGTATTAATTGAAATTTCTGGAGGCGTGTCGATTGAAAATATTAAAGATTATTTAGATTATCCAATTGATATTATCTCAAGTGGGGCTCTGACTCATTCGAGTAATGTATTTGATGCAAGTTTGTTATTTGATAATGTATAATTAATTGTATTTGGTTGTTAAATTAACAGCATCCACCGGAACCTGAACCGCATCCACCGCTAGCATCTGTACCACAACTACCAGAAGAACATCCGCCACCCATTGAAGCCATTTTCTCTTCAACTTCAGGGTTAGAGATTCTAAATCCTTTCTTTTCTCCAGATTCATCGAAATCAACATTTGCACCTTCTACATACTCATGAGAGATTCGATCTATTACGACGTTCAAACCATCAATATTGTATTCTGAGTCATCAGGTGACTTTTTCGCGTCAATGGCCATCCCATAGCTCACTCCACCACAACCACCTTGAACGAAAATTCTCAAAAATAAATCTTTTTGATCTTGTTGTTCAATTACAGATTTGACCTGTGAAAGGGCTGTTTCCGATATATTTACAAATGTAGTTTCAGTATTGGTTTCTTGATCTAGTACCATAGTATCTCTAACTCTCATCATAATCCGTCCTTTATAAAATGTCCCTAAATTTGATTAGTCAAAATTGCTTTGAAATTAATGAGATGGATAAATTGGCTAGTCAAACATCGTAGTTTACTTGAATAGATAGATTTTACCAAGAGCTATCCCATGGACAACTTGATACCTGTTAGGTCAGAAATGCTAAAATCACTTAGTGAAAAAGTGTATGACATCATAGTGGTAGGTGGAGGAATTACCGGTGCTGGTGTTGCAAGAGATGCAACACTAAGAGGATTGAAAGTTGCATTAATTGAGAAAGATGATTTTGCTAGTGGCACAAGTTCAATGACAAGCAAGATGCTTCATGGTGGTCTAAGGTATTTGAAGAATTATGAATTTCGGCTGGTTAGGAAAGCAGCTCTAGAACGAAAAGTACATCTAGATATAGCACCCCATCTAGCCGAGGTAATGGAATTATTGGTTCCACTGTATAATTGGAACGAGGATTCACCTTTCAAATTAAGATTAGGTCTTTTGTTATATGACCTTCTTGCATTTCCCAAACAAATTGGCAAACACAAAAACATGAAAGCTAAAGATTTGATTGCATTGATGCCACTATTGGAGAATGATGACATTAGGGCTGGAGCACTTTATCATGATGTAAGAACAAATGATGCAAGACTTACCCTTGCAAATTGTCTCTCAGCAGCCGCAGGCGGATCAGATATAGTAAATTATGTCGAAATGAAATCGTGGGAAACTGCTGATGGAGAGGTGGTTGTAGATGCTGTTGACACCCTAACTGGTACCGAATTAAGTATTACAGCAAAATACATTGTTTTGTGTGCAGGTCCTTGGTCTCAAATTGTAGAGTCAAAAGGGATTGATTTTGAAGGGGAAGCGAGGGTTAGATTAACCAGAGGGACCCATGTCATCTTAAAACCAAAACTAGACAAATATGCATGCTTAATGATGAATGAAGATAACAGACCAATTTTCTTGATGCCTGGACTTAATTATGATTTGGCGGGAACAACAGATCTAGATCATGATAGCACTCCTGATGATGTAAAACCAACAAAAGAAGAAGTAGAATATCTGATTAATGCTTGTAACAAATTATTTCCCACTGCGGACTATAAAATGGATGATGTAAAAGCTGCATTTTCTGGAGTGAGGCCATTAGTATACAAAGAAGGGGATAAGCCAGGAGACGTATCTCGAGAACATTCAATTTTCCAAGATAAAATGAATCGAACAGTGACTATAGTTGGGGGAAAGCTAACAACTTATAGAATCATGAGTAAGCAAGCTTTGGATAAAGTTGTAAAACATATGGGTTTGATGAAAGGAAAGTGTATGACCGATAAGCTACCCTTGTGGGGAGGAGAAGTTGAAGATTGGGGAATTTTTTATCCCGACAAAACTAAAGAATTAGTTGATGAATTTTCTCTTTCTGAATCAACAGCTAAGATGTTAGTGCAGTGGTACGGCTCTGAAATCGAATTCTTCAAAGAGTTTCTAGTAAAACATGGAACCAAAAAATTACATGACGATTTAATGTGGTTAGAAGTCCAGGTGCTTTATGCTTGTAAAGTAGAATTAGCTATCACTCCTATTGATGTAATGAGAAGAAGATTAAATATTATGTTTGAAGAAAATAATGGATTAGATATTATTGACAAAGTGGTAGGCTTAATGGCTGAGCAATTGAATTGGAGTGAAATAACAAAAACTGATATGAAAAATAAAACTAAAGAGTACATTGAAAAGTATATTCGAGTAACAAACTAAGTTGTCAAGTAGATTGAGCAACAAGAAAATAGGGTAATCGGAAAGTTTTACATTTGACCTATTTTATTCGAACTCAGTGCAAGCACAAGATCGGGTAAGGTTGGGAAGTGAAAAGGACGTTCAAGAACAGCCTGCAATCTTCATTGGCCATGGTGATCCAAAGGTGGCAATGGAATATGACGACTGGAGTGAAAACGTCTGCTCATTTTTAGAAAAATTTCCAAAACCAACAGCGATAGTCGTGTTGTCAGCACATTGGACTACTGATAAATCAATCAAAATAACATCAAATGAAATGCCTGATCAACTCTATGAATTTGAAGGATTCCCTGATGCAATACTTCAGTTAACATATCCTTGTGATGGAGATCCAGAACTTGCAGCAATGTTAGCAGATATTTTATCTGATATAGGATTGGAAGTAATCTTAGATGATGAGCGTGGTATAGATCATGGTGCATGGATACCATTGTATGTTGCATTTCCAAATGCAGACATTCCAGTTGTAGAGGTATCTTTACCACATTTAGCAACTCCAAAGCAAATTATGAATATTGGGACTGCCCTGTCAACCCTCAGAAAGCAAGGAGTACTATTGATAGGTAGTGGGAATTTAGTATTCAATTTGGAACTCGCAGATCAAGAAAATAAATACAAAGACCCAGAACCTTGGACTAAGGAGACCGATGATTGGATTAATCAACAACTGGAAGAAGCAAATATTGAAGCATTACTTAATTATCAATCCACTATGCCAAATCTTGACAAAGCAGTTCCCACATTAGAACATTTCTTACCCATGTTTTTTGTCATGGGGGCGATGAATCAAAAAGATCATTATGTCACTATTTATGATGGATATCATTACGGTACGGTCTCTATGCGTTGTTTTGGTTTCACCACAAATTAGCTTTTACGTTTCTTTTTAGGTAATGATAAAGTCTGCCAACTCTCATCAACAATTAGTTTGACAAGATACATAATTTGACCAAAATGAGCAGCGTAATGTAATAATTGACGATTGATTGCCTCTACTATTGTGTGAGCCTCTTTTCGAATATAAATTGTCGTCATTAAATCATCACTTTTTAATGCTGAAATTGTATTGAAAGTAACTTCCCACCCCTCATTCCAATCTTTCATTAACTGTTCTTGGTCTACACTCAAAGTTTCATCAAATTCAGAATCCCTTTTTCGTGAAGCTTTTTCACCATCTGAATTGAAGATATCAGTCCATCTAGATTTCATATTACCTGCAAAATGGCGAATTAATACTGAAAGATTATTTGACTCGTTATTGGGTGCCCATTGAAATTTTTCATAATCTGAAACCTGATTAAATGCTTTTTCTGATTGTTTTTTCATGTCTTTAAGGTTTTTCAAAATATTTGATAAATAATGTTCTCCAAAATTCTCAGTCATAAAATAAAAATTAATCAGTAGTTATAATTAGTTTTGATTGAAGATATTTTTCGTATTCTAACATTCTCCCTAGAGAATCTAACATTATATTTAATTGTAACGAATGAATTAGTGAATTGGCCGATGACGATAAGTGAGGCCAAATGTGATATTAATGACATTATATCAAAGTGTTAGAGAATTTTGGAGAAATCCAAGCACACCTGAATTTAAGGAAATTCAAAAGCCCAGATTAATTCAATGGAGAAGAGAAAATTCAATAATCAGGATCAAAAGACCAACTCGAATTGATAGGGCTCGATCTTTAGGATACAAAGCCAAACAAGGATACGTAGTTGTTAGAACTAAAATCCGAAGAGGTTCAAGGAGAATGAGTCGACCTCACAAAGGAAGAAAAGGTAAGAACCTTGCAATTGATGGAACTCCTGGAAGAAATCTTAGAGCAATGGCAGAAACCCGAACACTTCGAAAATTTACAAACCTTGAAGTTCTTGGTAGTTATTGGGTTGGACAAGATGGAAAATCTAAGTGGTTTGAAATAATTCTTGTAGATCCCGTCCATCCTTCGATTGGAAATGATAATCGAATTAAATGGATAAGAACTAAAGCTCACACTCGAAGAGCTTATAGAGGTCTTACATCTGCTGGAAGGAGATCTCGAGGATTGATGAACAAAGGCAAGGGTGCAGAAAAAGCCCGTCCAAGTGGTCGAAGCCACGGTAATAGAAATAAATAATAAATTCTAATTTAAGCTCAGAGATATTTCGATGATAGAACTATCTAAAATTTCATTTTCCACAATTTCTTATATTACGGAAGATTTGAATTTAGTGTTTGAAACGCTCAAGCATTGTTTTCCTGAAAAATTGAGAGATGTCAAATTTGTCACTCAAAAAATACAATCTCAATTTGGGGATAAATTGACAATTATCAAAACTGAATTTACAGGGAAGGATGCAACAAATACAATCCAATATCTAGCGAGTTTGTTAGATCCTAAGGATAAAACATTCATAGGTTCTAAGCTCTCTCAAAAAATCGATATGGATAGCCGGCTACTTCACTTAAGGCTAGATAAATTTCACCCTCTTTCTGACAAAATCAAATTATCAGAAGGGAGCGATGTAATAAAAGTCGAAATTAAATATCAAGTTTTTACCTCTAAACAAAACAATTTAGAAAATATTAGAAATTCATTGTTAGATGTAGGCATTGTAGAGGTGTAAAATTTTGATAACAGTTAGTAGTGATTTGTTTGCTAACCAAGGATTTAGAGATCTCGCTAATTTTTTAAATATTAATCATTTAGGAATAACGACAGATACCAACCAATTAAGTGGGTTAACAAAAATAAATGATCTAAATCTCTTTTCACGGCTTACAATTAAAGAAAATAAAGGTATTAATGCAAATAACATTAAAAAATTATTTGCCAACAATCGATACAAATATGATATTATTACCGTTCAACCGGTTACAGCATCTGTTGCCGCAATTGCTGCAAGGGACAGACGTGTTGATGTTGTCCGAGTTGGTCCAGAATCTACTCTCAGAGTGTTTAATACACGATACGGACGTCGATTGGAGGAAAATGGTAAAATTGTTGAAGTTGATTTAAGTCTATTTTGGAATAATAAAATTGCAAAGAACTTGCGTCCTCTAATTAGAGTTCTCACGTCGTTTAAATCATGTAATTTGAGATATATACTTCATAAAGATATTACAAATCTAGCAGAGATGAGATCATATCGTGGTCTACAAGCGATTGGTAGATTAATTGATCTATCAAACAATCAAACAAAGATATCTCACTTGACGGATCAAATCACTGTAAATGAGAAAAAAAGAATGGGTATAATACCCATGGAAGGAGTTGAAATTACCGAATGGTAGTTAAAATCGATCGAGTTAGGTATATGAAAGTTGCTTTTTTCAGCTCACCACCATCGTTAGGTCAATTTATTGGACTTTTGCGAAGGCTTGTTAGTGATCTTGCCGGTGAAATATTTTTATCATCATCGGCGGTACATGTTGTTGAATTTACTGAAAAATCAGCAATTATCAAATGTACAAATCATTCACGCGATGTTGTAGAATCAGCGATACAATTAATCCAATTCAATGATTTCGTACCTGTAATAACAAGAATCTCAGGAACTCTGAAAGCTCTTTCCAAAACAGCAATTGATAATTCTGATAACGAAGATTAATTTGCATTAATCATATACACTTCAGTAATTTTATAGTGATAATATTATATTTTTCAATTTAACTAAAATAAAAGAAATAAAGGATCGATGATAAAATAATATTGTGTGGAGATGAAGATAAAACCCCAGGAAGATCGAATTCGTGGGTTTCCACTATATTCGGGATGAATTTCCCGCGACAAGCTGATCTACACATCTTTTCTTATTCTATCTATTTCAAGGTACCTTGGTAAAATTCATATTGATTAAATATTTCATAACCTATTTTTTCATATAACGCTCTAGCCTCTGAATTTTGTTCATTCACAAAGAGTGTTGGAACACGATAAGATCGTAAAATACTCAATGTAACTGCCGAAGTGATAGCCTCACCGAGACCTCGTTTTCTATATTTATCTTTGACATATATATTTCCGAGTTGAACTGAGGTAGGTGTCTCATAATGAGTCCCCGCAACGGCAATAATTGATCCATCATCTTCCTCTGCTACAACGTATAAATCAGAAAGGACTTGAAAAGGATGAAATATACCTGAGAATTCTCCTTTTTCCTCTTCCTGGTCAAAAAAATTCTGAAGTTTCTCACTTTCATCATAACCAATTCCTCGAAGCTTTGGTAATTTTGAAATATCCAATATCTCCAAATCTCCTGTAAATTTCATTGCATTATCAGTAAAAAGATGTTCCCAATTGTAATTTTCCCAACTATCCCATGGACGTTCTTTCGATTCGTTCTCAACTGTTTTGGGAAATGAAACCAAAATAATTGGGTGTCTGAGTGCGTTTACAAATGACTTAATAGAATCCCATCCATCAGGATATGTAGGAGGAAAGACGACAATAGGATGTTTGTACCCATGAAATATTGACCATCCAGATACTATTTCATTGTTATCCATGAGTTTGAAAATATCCGAGACTTTATTCATAGGAGCATGAATATCACCAATTATCAAATCATTAATAAAATTATCATCTAACAATAAAGAGACAATTTTACCCATCTCAGCGTTATTTGAGACTGGTGATGTAGAAATCAACAAGGTAGCACTTGTTTGAGAATAAATGAACTTTACTAAATAATATCACGTGATTGTTGATAAATCATGTAGTTGTTCACAATAGAGACCCAAGCGCTGCAAATAGATAAAAGTAATTATTATATAGCAATATTGAAATGAGCATTAAGACAATCATGTCTAGTGTAAATGAAATCGTCAGTAAACCTACTAAGGCTTTACAAATGGAAGGAAGAGAAAAGCGTAATGTAATTTATTTCACCGCTGACATCCCAATCGAAATAATAACTGCAGCTGGGTGTGTTCCCTACCGTGTACCCTCTGATCTAGAAGTGGATCAAGGTCATACAACAGTTACGTCAGTCCTTCAACCGTTCATCTGTTCAAAAAGTCATCAATTTTTTGAATTTATTTCCAAAAACAATAAGAATCTTGTAGCTGGGATATTTTCTGAAAA
>JAAFKL010000427.1 GCA_021399405.1 Candidatus Heimdallarchaeota archaeon
ATTCCAGCTTCTGATCATTTCATTTTAAGATCAATTATCGATGATTTGCATTCAAGTCCTCAATTCAGATTTATCACTTCTGACCACTTGAAACAAGAAATGGCAGAGACGGGAATAAAGAATTATCAGACATTCGAAAGTAATGGTATGCTATTGGGGTGGGGATATAAATAGCAAAATTAAATATTTTACAAATTTCGGATTATTAACATGTTCTCAATCGATTTAGCTATATTCTAAATTTAGGGGATTAAATCATTGATATCGATCATTGCAGTACCAGATGTGCCTATAATTAAATCAGAAGAACAATTTTTTCAATTCTTGAAATCAAGCCTTGGAAATATCATTGAAGATAATGATATTATCGTATGTGCCCATACCCCATGGTCAAGAGTTAGGGGGCCTATTTATGAGATAGATAAAGTTGAGCCATCAGAAAAAGCAATCAAGCTTGCTGCTGATCTTGATAAGGACCCCAAAAAAATTGAGATCATCTTGCAATTAAGCAACGAAGTCATTAAAGTTGGCCGTAATGTTATCATTACAGAAAACAAGGCAGGCATTGTGTGTGCAAATGCAGGTGTTGATGAATCAAATGCTGGCCTTGGCTTTGCTTTGGGTGTCCCTGAAGATTCAGACGCATTAGCTCAAGAAATTAAACAGTTCATTAGCCAAAATTGTGAGAAAAAAGTGTCAGTAATTATTTCTGATACTGTTGGAAGAGCCTTAAGAAGAGGGGCAGTAAATATTGCAATAGGGACAGCTGGAATTCCTGCAATGAAATCAGAAATTGGTAAAAAAGATCTTTTTGGTTATGAGATGCGTGTATCTGAGATTGCAATTGCTGATGAAATAGCTTCCGCAGCTGAATTACTACAAGGTCAAACTGATGAAGCTTCACCAATAATTATAGTAAGGGGATACGATATCAATTTTGAAGGACCACGTAGTGCAAAATATCTAAACCGACCAAAGGATGAGCGTCTATTTCAATGAATTCTATTATTCAATAGGCGTATTCAAAATTTCTTGTATCAACAATTCGAAAGCCGCTTCGATTTTTTCCCCTGTAAATGCTGATGTTTCAATATAATCAAAATGGTGATTATATTTTGCGGAGAGGTCACGTATAAAGGTTTTAGCAAATTCAGTAGATATATGCTCTTCTACATCATCTCTTAAGTCTAATTTGTTCCCAACTATAGTAATTGGCACTAATATACCAATAGTATCCTTGAAATCATCAATCCAATTAGTTAAAGAGATCAAACTATCTCGACGCGTTAAATCGAAAACTAAAACCATACCATGTGCACCCACATAGTAATTTTTTACAATAACTCTGAAGCTTTGTTGTCCTGCCAAATCCCAAATTTGGATCTGAGCCTCATCATAATGCTTAACAGCAAAATCAGCACCCAAAGTTTGCATATATTTCTTACGAAAACCTTGACCTAGGTACCTAAATCGAAGAGTAGTTTTACCCACTCTGACGTCACCAGCAAGAACGACTTTCAAAAATGAGGGATTTTGAGGATCTTTAGAGATAATTGCCTATTTGATTTGCTAATTAAAATTATTTCTTGATTGCTATAAAATTTAGTGTACTATTTTTTCTCATCTGGGAGTTATTTATGTGCAAATCAATTAATTTTTCAATTAAATTGATACAAATATAAAATAATCTTGATCAGAGATCCGAGGTGACATAAATTGGATTTCTGACTAATAAATTGAATTAATTTTTGGATTGTATGATTGTACTGACTTAGATTTAATTAAACTTCAAATAATACTAATTTGGCAAATAAACAATGGACTCGATGGAATCTTATCTTTTGAAATGTAGCCATTTAACTAAAGAATTTAGTGGATATAATGCTATAAACGATATTTCATTTGAATCGGATTCAGATTATATTGGATTACTAGGTCCGAATGGATCAGGAAAAACGACTTTCATTAAGTTAATGTTGGGAATCATACGAGCAACCTCTGGAGAAATCCACCTAAATATGGATTTAACAGATACTAGAGTAATTCCAGATCACCCAGCTTTACCAGTTGAATTAACAATTGACGAATGGCTAGAGAAAATAGAAGATATGCACGGTCCAAACTATCTTGAAGTTGATGTACAAACCATATTCCAGCTTCGAGGGGATTTGAAAATTAAGAATTTATCAGCTGGGCAGCGTAGAAAAGTAGCACTGTTTCCAGCCTTTTATGGAACACCTAAATTGTTCATTTTAGACGAACCTACAAACTTTCTTGATATAGTTTCTCGCGAACAAGTTTTGAATCTTTTGTGGGAATATGTACAAAAAGCAGGGGCAAAAGTAATTCTTGCAACACACAGAATTGATGAAATGAGGATGTTTTCTGATGAGGTCCTAATATTGAAAGAAGGGCGATTGGTTAATCGGGTCAAGACCACATTTGAAAGACCAAAGAGTTATTCTATACAGGTGAATGATTCGAATTTACTCGAGACACATTTCAATGAACATCAAGTAAAGTATGAGATCGATAATATTTATTCTGGTAACGTTTTCAAAGTTGAACCATCAATTAACCTTTGGAGTGCATTTGCAAATTATAGACAAAGTGGGGGAGAAGTGATTAATTTCACTGCAAATGATGAATTAAAACATGCAATTGAGGAGTTGGTTTCATGACTACCAAAGAAAATCATGCATTAGATTATCTTTATTTTAGATTTCCAAGTAATCACGCTTTAATTTTTGGTCCAATTCTTATTGCAACGACTATGGTAGTTTTTTCAATTAAATTATCAACTATAAGTACTAATTTTTGGATAGAGGTCTATAATAACCAATATTCACATATTGAAGATTTTCTAATTTATTTTAAATTAACTTTCGTGATATTCTCATCTTTCTTCATAAGTTACAGGTGGGCATTGTATAAGAAAGATGGAAATTTAGGTTACTGGCTTACTCAAGGGGTAAAAAGAAAGAATTTTTTCATAATTTCATATCTGAATTTTGTATTCAATGCCTTCATAGGAATTTATTTCGGGTTGATTACAATAATATTCGTTTATGGTGTATCAATCCCAAATTCATTGTTATTTCGATTAATCATATTACTCTTTTTTAGTTATTCAGTTCTAATTTCAGTCACAATATTAATCGGTGAACTTGTTAAAGATCCTGAAATCGCGTTATTAACCAGTATTTCAGTGTACTCAATAATATATATGGTTCGAGATATTTTTATTGGATCAAAAGTATTTTACCCTGAATTGGAATACAATTCTGCTGAATATTTAGTTTGGATAGGAATCAGTGCGATTGGAGGGGCTGTGATTTGGGTTATAGCATTTTTATTGTACCTGCGTAGGGATTTGGAGTTATAGGTGATAAGATGAAGTTACTAGTTTTATTAAATATATTATTTCTTTCAAGTATTGTATTTACCTTTCCTCTGCTTCAAGGTGATGAAGAATTAGTTATATTACCAGATACACCAATTCAAATTGAAAAAATTGTCAATACCCCTAAATTAATTTTGAAAATTAAAGAACCAGGTTCCATCCTAACAAATGTTGTCAAAATCGACTTTAACAAAAATACTACCCTAATCATAATTAACAATCAAACAATTAATTCACAGCTTGAAATTAATTTTGACAGTCCTGGTGTTTACTTATTCAATTTTGAATCTACCAGCATTAATACATTGATTTTTCAACCAAGTGGTATTTACCTACCTCAACTTTTGGTAATGCTATTCTTAGGCATTATGAACATTACGATTTACATGAGATCTCGAAATAAGGATAAGATATGAATACTACTTACTAGATAATTTTGAGATTTCATCAATTAATTTTTCAAATGCCCGGTCTATATTTTGACCTGAGAGTGCTGAAGTTTCATCATACTGGAAATCATGATTATATTTTTTGGATAATCCCATAATGTAATCAGTTACCTCATCGTGCCCTATAGTTTCAATATCACCACCTCGCAAATCTACTTTATTTGCTAGAATGATTGTAGGAACTAATTTTTCATTAATTTCAAGGAATTCATCAATCCAATTTGATAGATTCAACATTGTTTCCCTCCTGGTTACATCAAAAACAAGTACGATCCCATGTGCCCCATTAAAATACCCTTTAATGATCAATCGAAAATTAATCTGACCAGACAGATCCCAGATTTGAATTTGCCTATTTTTGAACTTTTTAATTGCAAAATCTGCACCTAATGTTGCCAGATATTCTTCCCTAAACCCTTGACCTAAATATCTTAATCTTAAACTTGTTTTTCCTACAGCAGAAGTCCCTATTAGTACGACTTTGTAAAAAATTGACCTTGCTGATTCATTCACTAATTTTCCAATTATAGTTTTAAAAAAATAAAGATTTTTGTGAAATAATAAGATGCTGAATTATAACAATTCTGAATTAATCATTTTCAAGCTTATTCAGAATTCTCACACCTAATTAACCCATTATACATATAAATTAATGAAATTAATGATGATGCAAGGTCAATGAAGATTCCCTTTGATTTTAGAAATTCCATAGTTTCATTTAGGTTTGTAATATTATCCTCTCTAGATGGGTTAAATTCATTAATTACATCAATTTTTTGACGAACTAAACGACTTAATGATGGATTTTTCTTGATTTGTCTGATTTTTGAAAAATCAATTTTGAAATTATCCAATAGTGATAATTTCAGACCACCACTCTCCATTATTTGTTCAACTTTGTCTGCATTTAACTGATGAACACCCCCAATTCGGTCTTTATCTAAATCAAATTGTTTTTCAAGTTGAATATGGGCTTGTTGAAATTGAGCAAGCATATGAAAAGGTATTTTTTGTTTGGAAATAAGTGTAAAAGTTGAATTGTCACTTTTATGAGATGTGATTGATAGACCCTCTCTTTCTAATGTCTCAAAACCAAATAATTTCTCACTATCCAATTCATTCAAAAACGAAGAAATTGCGCTTGACATTCCTGAAATCAAAACAGAATCCATCCCCATATTTTTGAATTGTCTGTCATATAAGGGCAACCCACTGTATGTTTGCAATATTACTGCTTGGAGAGATTGGAGTACTTCAATTTCAATTTTTGCAGAATTCATATCATCCATAATACGTAGTAAATTCTTCCTCTTTCTTTTTCTAAATTTAATTAGACCAGTAAGCAATATTGGCGGGATCGAAATAATAATAATAATTAATATTAGAAATTCTCTGAGATAATCAATTAATGAAGTAATTGCATCAGGATCTTCATCAATTATAATTGGTAATTCTGTGACACCGATGTATGTTTCCTTTGGTTCTCCATATGGATTATCTTCAATCGAGGCGGAAAGACTGCTAATAGATGATATTTGATTTGTCTCAGTTGAAGATAATCTTACCACAGCAATACCATTACTCGCCGTTTGGGCCTCAATTATAATTGATTTTTCTAAATCTGATCCATCGTTTGGTATGTATTTAATTCTAAAAAAGACTATAATCCCCTCAACGACTCCTTCTTTGGGATTCAGCTGATTTAAACCCAAGTTTGATGATGAAGCTCTCGAATTATTGTAGTACACTCTTGCAACTATCTCGAAACTCTCTCCACGGGTTAATTCGGATAGTGATTCTATTTCAATAATATAATTGTGTGGTTTTATTTGGAAATCGAGAGTGATTATTTGAGTTTGGTAATATTGTTTTTCCAGCTCTATTTTCCATGAGTAATTTCCTGGTGGTAAATCATTATAATCGAATATCAATATTAAATAACCTTGACTATCAGTAAAATTAACGGTTTTGCGTAATTCTTGATTGTTGTGGATGAGAATCCCCGAAACTGAAGCATTAGTAACAGCAGATCCATTTATGTCCAACCATTGATATGTGACAACCTCTACGTCCCCCTCATAGACATTTCTTGTAATCTCAATATTTGGAAGCATAGTATCAACGGTTTCAGGATGTTTAATTCTTACTATAACAGTATTTTTTGAGTAATTATCCGATTGATCATAAACTAATATTGTAAAGTTGTAAGTTCCAATTACCAAGTCATCCAAATTAATAGAAATTAAAAATTCGTTGGACCAAATATTGGTGCCATATTGGATTCCATCTCTCAAAATCAAATAGGTTTTCGGGTGATTGTCATAAATTTTCCACTCAATGATGTTACTAGTAGTTCCTAAATTTATAGTTTCATTTACCGGTTGAAAAAGAAAAATTGGGTTCGTTTCATCAACAACTGTGATAATTAAAGTGTGTGAATGGATATTCCCAGTCTCATCCCATAATATTATGGTATAATTATAAACACCCATTAATAAATCAGAAATAGAAAATTCTATAGGGACGCCAGATTCCCAAATTCCAATTAATTCAATGGCGTCATCTTTCAATATTTCATAATTATTCGGATAGTTATCACTTACAGTCCAGTTAACTATGATTTCATTGTCATTCTCAAGATATTTGAAATTTGAAGGCTTGTAAACAAATGTTGGAATCGATGTGTCAATAACAGTTACTATTAACGAATGATAGATATAATTCGAAGATCCATCAAATACATAAATTGAAACATTATATGTCCCTTTTAGCAAGAAATCAATTGAATACGTTATAGGAACATTTGATATCCATGTATTCAAAAATTGTAAATTACCATCAATATAAATTTCATACTGATCTGCATGTGCGTCAGTTATTTGCCATTGAAGTGGATCATTTGCCTCGCCTTCTTCAAATGTTAAATTAGTTGACATACTTATTAATTGAGGGGAGGAATTATCATAAATAGTCAATATGAGGGTATCGTAATTGTAATTACCTGAATCATCGTAAATGATAATTGTGAAATTATAACTTCCCAAACTAAGAAATGGGATTAAATATATTATCGCTGAATTGTTTACCCAATTACCATTTAACACTATCTGACCCTCTCTTTCAATAACATAGTTAACAGGGTGTCCATCAATTGCGATCCAAGATAGAGTAGATCCGATTTCACCTTCAGGAATTGAAAAATCATCAGGAGTGAGGATGATTGTGGGGGTCACTATATCTAAAACAGTAATTATTGTATTATTAACAATGAATTTACCTACTTTGTCATAGACAATTATTGTTATATTATAAATTCCTCTTTCAAGGTGATCAATAGAGTAACTGACAATGTCAAACCAAGTCCCATTAATTGTACTACTTCCATTTGTGAAAATTTCATATAAATTTGGATTAGTATCGTTAATCTTCCATGTTAGAATATTGTTTTCCGATCCCTCGTTAATAAGATAAGAAGGAAGCGGCACCTGTGTAAATTCGGGTTCTAGTCCATCAGTGATTGATAGAAATACCGAATCAATGGCAATATTACCTGATGTATCGTAAATAACAATTGTGAAATTGTGATATCCTACTATTAAGGAATTAATTGCAAAAGTGATTGGAGTAGTAGAATTCCAATTCTCCGCAATCACTTCGGTCCCATTTTTATAAATCTTGTAAGTACTTGGGTGATCGTCCGAAACTGTCCATGATAGTAGATGGTTTAAACCAACCTCGGAAAGAGTAGCGTTCTCTGGAGGAAATGAAATATTGGGTGGAGTTATCTCAATAACAGTTACCCATACTGTATAGATTTCTGAATTAGAATTATCATCAAATATTTGAATTGTTAAATTGTGAACACCTAAAGTTAGATTATCAATATCAATGGATATAACTGAAGAATTGGACCAAGTGTTTGTCTCATTGAAAGAACTATCTAGGTAAAAATCATAGGATCCAGGATATAAATCTATAGGAGACCATTCGACAGTATTCCCCTCAGAGTTCTCGATATATATAAAGTTAGAAGTTGGAATACTCAAGTATGGAGCGGTGTTATCAATGACTCTAATTTTTGTTGAATTTGAATTTAGATTGCCAGATGCATCTTCGACAATAATTTCAAAAATATGTACCCCTGCGGGTAGAGAATCGACGTTAATTGTGATATTACCCGTACCACTCCAAGAACTAGACAGGAAAATTGTCTCATTGTTGTAAATAGTGTAATTTGAGGGATAATTATCAGTGAAATTCCATTGTATGATGTTTCCTATATCTCCCTCGAAATAAGTATAATTCCCAGTTCCATAAATATAGCTTGGATTTGTATTGTCATATACCGTTAGTATAACTGAATCAGAAATTGAATTATTAAAAGTATCAAAAATATATATCTCAAAAGTGTATGATCCTTTATCAAGTCCATCAATGTCCAAAATAATATCTGTATTATCCTGCCAAGTACTTGAAAAATATAAGGATCCTTCCAAAAATACCTTATAATAATTGGGAAAATCATCAGATCCAATCCAAACTATTGTATTCCCACCTGATCCTTCATTATAATTTGTATCATTTGGTTGTGATATCCAACTTGGTATGTCAGTAACTTCAACAAACATTGTGTGAGAAACCATATTGTCATCTGTATCATTAATCTGAATCGTAAAATTATAAACACCGACACTGAAGCCGTCAATATTTATTTCAATAGCGATCTCATTATTCCATGTCCCAATATCATAGAAAAATCCGTTTCGATAAATAGCATATGTGTCTGGATTAGTATCAGATAAAATCCATTCGATTGTATTATCTGTACCACCTTCAGTATAGGTGTAATTTGATGGAGTAAATGTGAAAACTGGTGAATCTGCAACGGTAACCTCCGCAGAATCTGATCTTGAGTTGTTGGAGATGTCATATACAACAATTGTATAATTGTAAATTCCGTCAGGCAACCCGTCTATGTTAATGGTAATTGAACCTGAGGAGTACCATATGTTTGTGTCAATTTGAATATTGTCCCGCAACAGAATATAATTCAGAGGATTATTATCTGTATAAGTCCAGCTTAAAGTGTGCCCTGTAGTTCCACCAGCATAAGAAACATCTTCAGCTCCACTTACTAATGTCGGGGTTACATTATCTTCGACGGTCACGAATGTAGTATTGCTATCAGAATTAGCTGATTCATCATTTACAAGAATTGTGTAATTGTAGGCCCCTACGCTTAAATTATCAATACCGATTGTAATAGGGAACCCACTTAACCAACCTCCAGAAAAAATATTTGAATTGTTACGATAGATCATGAAAGTAAAAGGGTGATTGTCATTCACAGTCCAAGATAGAGAATTCCCAGTGGTTCCTTCTTCATATGTAAAATTACTAGGGCTAGATACAATGACAGGATTATTTTGATCTAAGACAATAATCCACGTTGTATTAGAAGCAAAATTGTCATATTGATCGTAGATTACGATTGTGAAATTGTAAGTTCCCTTGGTCAATCCGTCGACGTTATAAGTAATAAAATCAGCATTATTCCATGAACCACTGGTTATAATAAATCCATTCTGAAGAATATCATAATTATCAGGTCTTTGATCCGTTGAATTCCAAACTATCTCATAACCTGTCGTGCCTTCGTTGTAGGTTATGTTTCCTTGTATTTGGGAGAATATTGGGGAATTATTTTCTGTCACTGTAACAACAACTGTATCCATTGCAAAATGTGAAAACTTCCCATCCAGACGAATTGTATAATTATACGTACCAATGGGTAACCCATCAATATTATATAATACTGGTACACCAGAATCCCAACAACCACTACTGCAAAAGAAGTCTTGAACCCCGTCTTTCCACAATGTAACCTCTCCTGGTTGCGAATTGTCATCATCAGCGGTCCATGAAATTTCATTTCCTGTCGTCCCCTCGATATAAGTCAAATCATCAGGTTGCGAGATCCAACTTACTAATTGAGGTGTAATTATCCCTCCAGATATAGGAAGCCCCCTTTTCTCAATTATAATTTCTGTATCAATTTCAAGATTTGGTAGTTCGATGATTGCTGATGGATTTTTACCTCTTAACTCCGTATTATTTCCACTTTCGAGAGCGTCATTAAATTTGTCATTTTTTGTTATCTTCTCAAGATAAGGGTCATAATATTTAACGATCTGAACATTTGTATTTGATATTTCACTGAGTTCAGGGTCAGTATCATCAACGGAATTTGATCCCAAATAAGATGGATCTGAAAATGTATTCAACAATAGAAAAAGAAGAATGATGGAAAAATAGTTTCTTTTATTTAGCATAAATTGAACAAATCTCGTTAAGTCGTAAAAAAATACTCTACGTAATCGGAACAAATTATATCTAATTGTATTAGCACTTCAAATTATTTCTATCTTCTCGCTAATAGATCTATTAGAAATCTTCAATATTTATTGTGAAATCTAAGAAAATATGCTAGTTAAGCTCTCCATCAACAAAATTTCTGTAGTTTATTCTCCCATAAATCGGATGATGTGGTGGTTCATTATCCATAATTCCTTCAATTTCGTCAACCAAATCTTTTGCTAGAATCATGTCTCCAGCCTTTGCATTTTCAATAACTTGTTCTGGTTTACTAGCCCCAGTTATTAGTGAACTGATTTGAGAGCGGGACAAAGCCCATGCCAAGCTTAACTGAGTAAGAGTCATTTCATTATTTTTAGCGACGTCAGTTAATTTCCTTAGTTTACCAATAATTTCTTCATTTAATTCTCTATCAGCAAGTTGCATATAAGTCGCATGTCTACTGTCTTCTGGAATCCCATCGTTATATTTTCCAGTTAAGATGCCTTGTGCTAATGGAGACCAGGGGGTAACACCCATCCCTAAACCATCAACAGTATACCACAAATGAGCTTCAATATGACGATCCAATAAATTGTACCTTGGTTGTTCAGCAGCGGGACCCCTAAGTCCATATTCTTTTGCAATAGCATGGGCTCTTTCAATCTCAGCAGGAAACCAGGTTGATGTGCCCCAGTACATTATTTTACCTTGATCAACCAATGAATTCATTGCGCGAATTGTTTCCTCAAGGGGTGTTGAATAATCATATCGATGACAATAGTATATATCAAGATAATCGGTTTGTAATCTTTCAAGGGATTTATCAACTGATTCCATGATATGCTTTTGTGATAGTCCTTGATTATTCACATTATCTGACATCTGACCATATACTTTTGATGAGATGACTAAATCAGATCTTTCTCTTCCATTCAAGAATCGACCTACAGCAAGTTCAGATTCCCCTTTGTTATAGACATCAGCGACATCAATGAAATTAATTCCTTGTTTCACTGCTTCATCTAGACATTGATTTGCTGTTTCATCATTAATATTGGCTCCATATGTCAACCAACCTCCTAGTGCGATTGTAGAAACTTTTAGACCATGAATACCCAAGTTGCGATATTTCACATCTCAAGCATATAAGCTTCAGATTAAAACTATTGGATGGCGGTAATTTAGACCGTTGAATAAGCAGGTAGTTTCAATTTGTTATTTTTTACCACGATAGTGTCTTTTACGATTACCTTTTCTTTTACTTACGAGTGCTGCATATACAGATTTTCCAACTATCTCCTTATTATTGGGATTATGAAGCTTAATAGCTTGAAATGGTCTAGAAGTGGGTCCAAAAGGTTCTCTTAATATTCCGATTTCCTCAGAATTTTCTAGAATCACTTTTGTTCTTGGAGATCGAAATGCACTCAATGGATGTGTAATTGCTTCACCATCAACAATATGTAGGATTTCTCCCATTGGTCGATTGAATCCTTTGCTCTTTCTCATTTCTTCTTGGTCCTCCTTTTTGCGGAAACATTCTTGGAAGTGGTGTATCTAGATTTCGACCCTTTGCCTTCCTTAGCAGCTTTTGTATCAGGTTTAACTTTAACTTTTTTGGGTTTTTGTTTGAGCTGGAATTTCCTTGCAGTTTTTGCAATTGTCTTTATCAACTCTTCTTTGGGCAGTTTATTATTCTTATCGATTGGAATTAGAACCCTTCCAGATTGTTTCCACCAAAATGATGGATGAGCTTTATCTGGTTGAGATTGACATTCAATTTCTAAACGTTCACAAGCTTTAACGATCTTTTTTAGATGTGGGTTTGGATCTGCGATTGAAAGTGATACTCTTCGTCCTTGAGATCTTGAGATATTACTATCAAAATATTCAGGATAAATAACGTAGAATTTTTTTCGTCTGAGCAATATGCTCACCCTATTCTTCTTTTACTAATACGCCGTTTATTTGACCTTCATTACCTGGTCGGTTTGTGACTTTAACTAATCCTAAATCTGTTTTTAGAATTGCACCTTTAGTAATAATACGTCTTCTACTATATTCTCTAGAAGCTGGATTTGTGTCAACATCTTGGATTTCAGCGTTTGAGGCTTTTCCACTAGAAACATCAATTACATTTACTCTGTTGGAACGTAATAATCTAATCTTTCGATTTCCACCATGAGTTCGGATTATTCGTTTTCTTTCATCATCAATAGACGTCTCAGAAGGAGCCCTTCCTAATTCTTTCTTCTTTTTCTCAGAACTTTGACGTAGACGACCACCAGAAATTGTTCTTCCAGATCTACCTTGATACTGTGTCATAATTTAACCCTATACAATTTGAAATATCTAGAATATAATATAAAATAAGCGATACGAAACATTCTCTAATAGTAAGATAGGTGATTTAAGAGTCATTATTCGAAGTGTTTTAGGATTGTATTGGATAATAATCAGATCTCAATAATATCAGTAGATACTGTGTGACTACCTAAATCAACCTCTTGCATGACTTGGGATATCCCATACTCAAAAATTGTAGGTGTTACTTCTGCAATTGCGGAAACTGACAAAGATCCCCCAGTAGCAAGTATATTCGCATCTGCTGTAGCCATGGTAAAGTTAAAACTTAACCCTTTTGATTCACCAAGATTCATTGATTGAGTTTTCGTTTGTACAGTACCACTAAAATTCATTACTAATTTTATTTCCATACCCTTTGGGATAAAACCTGCGGAGGGTAAATCAACATCTAGTGATATTGTTACAATTTCGGAATCAGCTCCAGAGACTTCAAATTGCGGATTTGAAACCATATCATCGGTTTCTTCCGAGCTTAAATCATTAAACGTTTTATATGTTAGATAGCCATCAACTGCAACCACAGCGATCAACAGAATGAATATACCAAATATGCCTAGGATAACTTTTCCAAATCCCATAATAATACCCAATAAATAGCCATTATAAGTTAAATGAATTGTTATAATCAATTTGCAATTTCATTTTGAGGATAACTCTCTACTCAGGTTGAAATTTATTTTCCTTAGAAATGTCTTCTGCTTATCAGTTTCATGAATAACATAAGCCTCTTTTATTTTACCAAAGTAAGGTTGGCTAGAAAAAATATGTAATAATTTACCATGAAATATAGACTGGAATCCACCTCTGCTTGATTCGTGGGCGCGTATAATTCTAGAGCAGCCAGTTTTGATTAAAAAATTTTGAAGAGCTTTCTCATTAAAAGTATAGATATCAAGACCCCGATAAGAATAGTCAAAATTTGCCTTTTGATCCTCCACAGGATCATTCCAATTAATTTGTCTGTAAATTGCAATTAGTTTAACCTGTAAATCCATATCTCGGATAGACGCCAAGTCTGAATGCGGTTTAGGAATAAGAGTAAAATCCTCTAGATCGCCTATTTCGGCAGAGATTCCACCGTGACAACAAAAGCTATTTTGAGGAGTCACAGCACATAGGGAAAGATTATTGTAAATCTTATCTAGAGACTCCACAACCTCTTGGAATTCTTCCCTTTTAGGGTATGAAACACGTAATTGCTTTTCAAATCCATACCTACGGTTGAGATCGAGATCTTCATGATTTCCTTTCAACAATTGAATTCTTTTTGGCCATGATATAGAGAGGGCCATTAGGTAGCAAAGGACAATCTGGGAATGATTACCACGATCAACAAAATCACCAAGGAATACAATACTTTCTACTTTCTCCTCAAGAAAAGCCTTGGTTATAGTCACTGCAGATTTGAGATCACCATGAAGATCACCAACGATTAACACATCATTATAATTTTTACCTAAGTATACGATATTAGATTTCACTTGCTCTTGTTTAACAAAATATTTCGATAAATCCTTCATCTGCTGTACAGACAATGGTTGGTGATGTTCTGTAAATTTAAATGGATTAGTTATAAGATCTAAGATGAATGATGGAAGGTTAATAGTAGATTTCCTCAAGGATAAAAACCGTCTCTAAAATAACGGAATCCAAATCAATTATAAATTATAGGTCAAAAATTATTGATATCCACTAAATTGGTGATATTATTTTTTCAGGTCAATATTCATAATGATAATAGTAATTTAACTGGTCGATATATCATGTCTGATTTATACAAGCTTCATTGCGACAAATTATGAGTGAAAAGGTTCTAGTTGAAGATTATCACAAACTTAAGAAACTGAGTCAAATCGATACCAATAATAAATTAGTAGCATGGGTAGAGACTTCAGCTGCCACAGAGTCAGATGAATATAAATCATTCATTAAAATCTTCAATAAAGAAAATGGGGAAAGTAGACAATTTACAAGCGGAATGAAAAAAGATTACTATCCAAAATTTTCAGACAATGGTAAGTATCTGGCATTTTTATCTACAAGAAATGAGAAACCTCAGATATATTTGGTTAATTTAGATGGTGGGGAGGCATTACCCTTAACTGAGGAAAAAAATGGAGTTTTAGAATTTGATTGGCACATAGACTCAAAAACTATCCTGTACAAATCAATGAAGGAAAATGAGGAAAGTAAACCGAAAGAAGCAGTTGGTAGTAAATTCAAAACCAAATTTGAGGTAGAACAAAAAGAACGAGAAGAAAAAGAAAGGAAACGAAAAATATCAGATCCTATTGTGATCAATAATTTAATTTACAGAACCTCAGCTAGCTTTTTGGATGAAAATCAATTTAGTCAATTAAGTATTATTGATATTGAGACTAAAGAATCAAAGAGAATAACTAAACCAGGTTTTAATTATTCAATGGGCCGTTGGTCAGGAAAATCAACAATCGTTACTCTTGTAAAACAGGATAAACCAATTGATGTAACAGATAGAGTTAATGTTGTAGAAATAGATCTAGAGAAGAATAATGATGAAACCATTCTCCAGAAAGAGTTTGAACCAACTATATTCATATCTACTCCAAATGTAAATCCACACAATCGAGATATCATACTTGTACCTGTTCTGGAGGAAATCTACGAAATTAGTGTTCTTGCCCAAATTTATAAATGGAAAACGATCTCTAAAGAATCACCAAAAATTATCAATAAAGAATTCGATAGAAGTATTTCTGAGATAATTTGGACAAGCGAATCAAACGCGCTTACTCTTGTCCATGATCATGGATATTCCAAGGTAATGGGATTCAACTACACTGATCTCTCATTTAACGAGATATACGATTCTAAATTTTCAGTAGATTCATTTGCAGCTAAATCGAAAGATGAGATCTATATGGTAGGAACAAGTCCTGATCATCCATATGCTATTTGGAAATATTCTACAAATGATGGGATGCAAATGATTTATGAGGCAAATTCAGAATACCTAAACACCCATCAAATATGTATTCCAGAGGAGTTTTGGCTCACCAACTCTGATGGAACCAAATTCCAAGGATGGTTCTTTGAAGCTAAGAACCGTAATGAAACAAAATCTCCAGCAATATTATCTATCCACGGTGGTCCACATGTAATGTGGAATAATGCAGGGTCAATGTGGCATGAATGGCAATCACAAGTATCTGCGGGTTATTCGGTTATTGCATTAAATCCAGTTGGATCAGACGGATATGGAGAAGAATTCTTACGCGTTATAAGTGGAAAGTGGGGAATTGATGATGCACGTGATCTGTTACAAGCTATTGATCACTTCGTTGAAAAGGGGCAAATTGATCCTGAAAGATTATACATGACTGGTGGATCTTATGCAGGTTACCAAGTGGCAAATATGATTACGACAGATCATCGGTTCAAAGCTGCGTGTGCACAAAGAGGAGTATATAATCTCATGAACCTTGATGCAGGTTCGGATTTATCTAAATTCCCAGATTTGGAATATACAGGAGATGTTTGGAGCACTCGTGATTTATTATGGGATCATTCACCTGTAAGCAAAGCAAGAGATATTCAAACTCCTCTATTAATCATCCATTCTGAAAATGATTATAGGGTAAATATCGCTCAAGCTGAAGAATTATTCCATTTGATGAGATCCAATGGGAAAGAGGTAACATTTGTAAGATATCCATCTGAAGGTCATGAATTGTCTAGATCTGGAAAACCAATACATGTAATTGATAGGCTACAGAGAATGATTACATGGTTTAAAGATCATTAATAATATTCATCCAATTTAGGGAAGTATCAAAAAACCGAAAAAATTAAATCTACTCCAAAGATTCACTTAATATGGTAAAAAAAGCAATTTACATTTCAACCTACCATACAACAGGGGATGTAAACCTCCTAGTTGAAATGGCTCAACTTGCTGAAGAATCTGGTTGGATGGATTTTTTGTGTGGGACCATCTTTATCCAGATGAAGAGATCTATCCACTAGTAGACCCATGGATCACATGTATTTCAAGTACATTTCTTCCTGGAAGGTTTCTTTGATTTGAATTTTGAAGCATTTGTTGAAGTAGTGCCTGGAGATCCAGCAGGTGATAATCATCTTATCACTGGAAATTATATTGGAAATAATGGATGGGCAGGTGTAAATCTTGCAAATATAAACGGTGCTTTAATCGATACTAACATGTTCGAAAACAATCAAGGACAAAGTATTGCAATGATGTCTTCAAACGATATTGCTGTAACAAATAATTATATATGGTCAGAATCAGCAGATGTCGGAGTTGTACTCGGAGATACTTCTAACTCGATTGTTTCGAATAATGAAATATCTGGTCATTGGGGTATGGGAATAATGCTTCAAAATTCTTCAGCTATTCTTGTAGTAGGTAATGAGATCTACAACAATGGTGGCGGAATAAGCTTAGACCTATCTTTTGATAATGTTATCCTGTCCAATGAAATTTATTGGAATTGGGGAGATGGTGTAAATATGCATGTTTCCAAGAGGAATCACATTTCAGATAACTCGATCTATGAGAATGGTGGCGCAGGGATATGGGCGGCTGCACAAGCTGGCGATGCCTATATGAGATTCTGGGAGTCATTAACTATTACAGATCAACAAAATCTCTTTTGGCAAGCAACTAAGTCATGGGATGATTTTGATGCAATTTTGTATGAACATGATAACATGATCGTCATACTAACAGTTGATGGTCAACCAGTCGAAGTGGAAGTATCTGATATATGGTTTGATGAAGGTGATGGATTCTACAGGTTTAATATTGACTATTTCACTGGACCTTTACCAGTGGGTCAACATATATTTGAAGTCCAAATCATACTTGATGGAGAACAATTATTACTCGCAAGTGCAATTGTAACAGTTATTCCAGCTGGGGACAGTACGACTCAAAATCTAATTCAAGGCAATTATGTTGCCTTTAATGGATGGGTCGGAATCGGTCTGGATAATTCAGACGGAGACTTAATAGATTCTAATACAATCGAAGCCAATGGTGGAGATGGTGTTTTCTTACAGGCTTCAACCCATGTTGAAATCTCAAATAATATAATGAGATTTAATTGGGGAAATGGAGTGCTCCTGCAAGATTCGACTTTAGTTGGAGTTACGGATAATGAGATGCAATCGAATTCTAATGGAGTTTTATTAATCGGATCAAGTGAGAACCTTATAGATTCTAATGAAATTTATGATGGTTACGGGGCTGGAATAGGAGTTCTATTCAATTCCAATGAGAATGTAATAAGTTTCAACTCAGTTCATGATTTAGGTGACGACGGAATAGGTGGATGGGATTCACATGGAAATCTCATAGTCTTCAATGAGATATACAATGTTGATGATGGTATCGTATTCAGATTTTCAAATGATAACGTTATTGCCAAAAATTATATTCATGATAATAGGAATCGTGGTATTTTCATCACAACAGAACCATTTGAGCCTGTTCCTATGAGATTTTATGAGTCCATTACAGTCACAGATTCTGATAGTATATTCTGGCAAGCCACTTCAGTTGCTGATGACCCAGATTATTTACAATTTGAACATGATAACATGATTGTTGAGTTAGCCGTTGATGGTGAACTAGTTTGGGTTGATAAATCTGAAATCTGGTTTGATTGGGAAGATGGAATGTACAAATATGACATGAATTATTTCTCAGAACCCCTATCTATTGGAGATCACGAGTTTACCGTAACATTCACACTGAATGAGGCATATAATGAAGAACTCGGTCCATTTGTGTTTGAGATCACAGCAATTGTGACTGTTGTTGCAGATGAAGCTACTTCTTCAGGAAACATCATTTACAAGAATGTAATAACTGATACTGAATTTAATGGCATTCATCTCTCAGGATCTGATGATAATGTAATATCCAAAAACAAAATCACCGGAAGTGGTTATGGAGCTATTGCATTATTTAACTCACATAATAACGTGATTCTAAAGAATGAAGGCTATAATCATGGATTAGGTATCATATTTCTATCATCATCCAATAATAATCTGATTTCTAGAAATACTCTATCGAATGGTTATGCAGGAGTTTACCTATCCTCCTCCAATGAAAATGTAATTATGAAGAATAAATTCTTTAATAATTTAAATTCTGGAGTTGAATTACATAATTCACACGATAATCTAGTAATGAAGAATAAATTTAAGGAGAATTGGTCAATGGCCATTTATTTAGAGTCTTCGGCAAATAACATAGTAAGTTCAAACAAGATTGAAAATACTGGCTGGGGAGTGTACCTTGAATTTTCTAACTCCAATCGTGTAAGTAGAAATGATATAGAAGAAAATAATTATGGAATCTATCTCTGGAACTCATATGAGAATGAAATATCCCGAAATGATATTGAAGAAAATGTTTTTGGGATATTGCTTGAAGAGTCTAATTACAATTTCATATCAAGAAATGACATTGAGGATAATGAGTATGGAATTGTGTTTAGGAATTCACATGAGAATGAAATATCCAGAAATGATATAGAAGACAATTACGTTGGTATCTTACTTGAATTCTCTAATTACAATTCAGTCTATAGAAACGATATTGAGGATAATGAATATGGGCTCGCTCTAATTTATTCAAACAATAATTCTATTGAAAGAAATGAATTTGAGGATAATACTACAGGTGTATTCTCGTATTACTCTTATGACAATGAATTTTCAAGAAATGAATTTGATGACAATACCGAAGATTGGGTAATAATGGGATGAAACCAGAAATCAAGACATAACAATCCATTAATCATAAAATAAATAATTATAAAATTAACTATCCAATAATTAATCAACTTAAATTAAATTCAAGCCAAACGCCAAACTGATATTCAATTTAAATGAATTTAAAGCGGTTGTTGATTCTAAAATTGTTTGTAGAAATCGCCATCTAAGTATAGGGTGGAATTAGGCGTTATTCAATAATGAAGGCTTGATACCACAAAATATTGACCACCTACTGAATAATTAACGTAGAAGATTGCTAGAAATGTTGAAGGATTGTTTAAACAAATATGTATTACTAACGATTAATATTAAATATGCACCCAATATGGAAGACAATAATAATATAATTTGAAGAGCTAGGAAACAATTTATTGCACCTAGGAGCTTGAAATTATGTTTAACAATAGAGGCATAATATGCAAGGTACAATAAAAAAGGTTATAAGTAATAAGGGTTACGGATTCATCGATGCGGACGCTCAAGACGGCGATTTGTTCTTTCACAAGTCAAATTTAGGTAGTAATTTGGATTTTAGCAATCTTCAAGAAGGAACAGCAGTTGAGTTTGATGTTTCAGAAGGTCGAAGAGGTCCTGAAGCTACAAACATACAATTAGCTGGTGCAGGTGGAGAAGAAGCTTCTTCCGATGATGAATCGGCTGATGAAGAAGAATAATTTATTTCAGTTATTTTTTTCCAAAAAATTTAATACAATTGCGAGATTTCTTACTTAACAGTATATTTGTATTTGAGTTCTTTATCTACAATTTCATAAGTATTGATAAATCCAACATTTTCGTAAAATGCTCTTGCAGTGTGATTATCAGGGATCACAGTTAACGTGATTATTTTTTTACTAAATTTCGTAGACAATAATTCTATGACTTGTTTGATACCTTCCCTACCCAAACCTTTTCGCTGATGATTTTTATCTATCATAAATCTGACAATATGCCCAAGTTCAGGTTCCTCTGGAGGGTTGAAGAATAAAACAAATCCAACAAGTTCTTCATTTTGATAAATTCCGTAATTATAAGAAGTTTCATAAAAACTTGACTCTGCAATTGAATGTATATTTGAGGCGATATATGATTTCTGATTTTCATTAACTTCTAACTTCACTGCTTTTTTCCAATTTTCTACGGTTATTGGTTTGAGAGAGACGTATTGGGAGTTTTCTACACTCACAATAACAATATAAAATTTCAGTATATATCAAATTTGGATTGAGACATCTAATAACATGAACTTAAGTGATTTGGGAATACACTATCGATAGTATTGATGAAAATATTGGTGTACATTAATTATTTTGGTTTCAGTGATTTAAATATATAAATATAAAATCTAGATGTGGTTTGCGTACTGAGCGAATCTGGTTGCAACCAAGTTGCAACTTGATGCAGTATTGCCACGAAAGTGAAAAGTATTCCCGGTGGATTTTACCTACGGGATAGTGGATGCTGTGAGTCATCCTGTATGTCTGAGTGTTTAGGGGCAACCTTAACTCAAATGAAGACATGCGTTGAGTGGAGATGTACACCACTTAGCTCATGAAACAATGAGATTTTAAACCCTTAGAGATAAGAGAAATAGTGCTGATCATTATTGGTATCATTCTTCTTTGGATATCTTTCCTTTTGCAAACTCAGCTCCTAGTTTATTTGACAAATAGAGCCTCCATTATCCGAATAACTAGTTATTCCCCCATAATCTGGTCAGCTGGCATGATATTTTGGTTAATAGAAATGTATCAGAATAATTTTGAAAGTCCCACTTCCAAACTATTAGAATTATCGATTCCTTCAATTTTATATATATCAACTAGATATGCGATCTTTTACAATGTTGCGACTGATAGTTTCGATTCAATTAACAACGTAACACAAGATTATGAAAAATTCATTAATCAAGATCCTGAACTTGTTGTCGTTCATTTAAATGTAAAAGATCAACGATTTGGAGATATTAATCTACCTAATCAAGCACATGTTGTACCTCTACGAAATTTAATTGCTGCAGATATGGTTTTATCAGTTAACTCGAATAGAAATTACTCTTTGTCCTATTGTTTATTATGTAATACAACACATGCTTATCTGCTGCCAATTATAAATGGAAAAGAAATCAAGATCACCTCAAATCAAGGTTCTGTTCTGAATGGAAACAAAGCCCTTACAGATAAAAGAGGCAACTTCGTTTGGCAACAATTTAACGGTACGCTCGTACATAATTCATCACAATCTCAAGTAGATAGCCTTATTGAAATTCGTGTATCTAGAGTGATTTGGCCACATGCTAAGGCACTCTACCAAGATGCACTATTTTATCATAAGAAGGTTAATTTTTCTGTATACACATTTTTCAGTGTGTTTGGAAAATTAGTTAGAAGATTCAATAATTTAGCCTTTTCCAGGGGAGGACCCAACAAAAAATTACAGATGAAAATTCCAATCATTGGAGTGAGTATTTTTGGAGAGGGGCAAAAAGCCTATCCCTATGAAATTTTCAATCCGAATGAAATTTCAGTTCTTGAAGATAAGATTGGAGAGACTGAATTCACACTCATATTCAACGGATTGGGAGCTTATGTCTATAAAATTACTGGATTAAACCTTGAAAATAATATCTTAATAAAAGAGGGGAAAAGATGGTCATTGAATGGAGTTTCTATCGAAGATCATGAAGATTTAATTCCTCTACATGTAACAGAACATGCATACTGGTATCTTTGGAACAAATTTTATCCAAATACTGA
>JAAFKL010000428.1 GCA_021399405.1 Candidatus Heimdallarchaeota archaeon
AATGAATAATTGTTTCCCAATTTTTTCTTCAGACTTGGCAGTAAAACCGGATCATAATGTTTGAAGTTGAATATTGATCCACTTAGTAGTACTATTACTGGATTGTTGACAGATCCTTCAAGTCTGTATGAGATGGATGATCCATCTTCAATGATCACACTCTTAGTGTCTTGCATTTTATATTTTGATGTTAATAAACTCATTAATCAAGCTTATTGATCAAATTTAGATTCAAGACCTGATTTTCCAATATATCTTTGAGATCTCAGCTGGTAAAATAGAGCGATTTTATTCTCATCGTGTTCCCATGGAATAAATGGGGTATGGCTTTTCTCACAAAGAATAATTTTCCCTTTTTTACACCAAGATCCTTCCCGTCAAGGTTGAGAAACCCATTACCCTCAATAATATAGTAGACCTCATCTTTTGAGTGGGGTGACTGCGTATCTATTTCCCCAGGATTAAGAATGAAAACTCCTGTTTCCAGACTTTCCTCTTCAATTATTGATATCCAAGATCTATTTTCCCCTTTGATCTTTTCAAAATACTCTTCAGTGCTGTATTCCATAAGCAGGCAAATAATTTGCTGATAATAATTTTTTTGATTCGGGAGACACACTCGAGGATAATCACTAAAAGTTGTTAGGAGTGCTTTCCTGTTGGATTAAATTGAGACTTTATTTTCACATCAGATCATTTATACCGCCATCATAAATGGTTTTAGCCTTTATACCAACTGTTCTTAGCAATGATGTAGAAACCGATGCCCTCTCACCTGACACGCAGATGGTATACACCTCTTTATCTCCATATTCCCTTCTCAAATCCTCTAAATTGGCTTGGATCTCCGGTAAAAATACTTTCTTAGAATTCGGTAAAACACCCGTTGTCGCCCATTCTTGGGGGTCCCTAACATCGAGAATCATTGGTTCTTGTCCCATATCTATCCGATTTTTGAGTTCCTTGTGTGTGGAGAGCTGAAATTTTCCGGTGCTCCTTGATTTAAAGTATCTCGTTTTTGAGGATACATAACCTTTGATATTATCTATGCCAATCCTAAACAGTTGTGTTGTTGCTTCTACCAAGTTTTCCTGCAGTGGTTCATCCACAATTAGTAATATGGGATCATTGTATGGTAATATCCATCCTATGTAGGTGCCAAATGAAGGGGTCAGTTCTATATTCAGACTTCCTTCCAGATACCCTTTGGCAAAATCTGCTCTTTTTCTGATATCTATGACATGTGTTTTTCTCTCTATTTCATCATCATATTCACTCTCAGATAGTTGGGGTGGCAATTCAAGTTTCCCGTATACCTTGGGGCCAGCTCTGTTCAGAGGTGCCATATAGGAATAGTAGTTGGGATATCGTAGCAATCCCGCAAGCTGGGTACTGATGAATTCATCCACGGACCTGCAGAGCATGGCCTGATTGTACATTCTTTCATTACCAATGGTTGTAATCCTATCAGTAGATGTATTGGATGCAGTACAGAAACTTCCACCACCGTGGGTGGGTAACACAGCCACGCTATCTGGTAATTTTGAGATCCTCTGAACGGTAGAGAATTGAGATCTGGTCAAATTATCAGTATAATCTTCTCCCAATAAATCCGTTCTCCCAGCGCTTCCCACCAGCAGGGATCCACCTGTAAAGATTGCTTGGGGAATATTGTCCTGATCGGAGACTAACCAACTCATATGTTCTAGTGTATGTCCTGGTGTTGACCAGGCTTTTATTTCCAAATCCCCAATTTTTATGCTATCCCCCTCTTGCATTGGCTTGTGCTGGAATTCGTAATGCCCATCAGCCGGAATAGCTAATTCCGCCCCAGTCTTATCATGTATCTCAAGAGCACCGGTGATATAATCATTGTGAACATGTGTTTCAAGCACATATTTGATACCAACATTTTGTTCTTCTGCTGCAGTAATAAATCTCCAAGCATCTCTTTGAGGATCAATAACAGCTGCCTCATCTCTCGATTTGATCAGGTAGGAATTATCTCCAAGTCCAGGAGTAACAAATATGCTATAATCAATTGACATACTGTTGGATAATT
>JAAFKL010000429.1 GCA_021399405.1 Candidatus Heimdallarchaeota archaeon
AGAAGTAAAGGATATATTGTTATTATTAATACAGAAAGGAAATCGATTTTAATATTATACAAGTTAAATAACACAGTATGGGAATTTTTCATTAAATTATGGAAATGAAATAAAAACCACAATTGTGGATTCATGTGTATTAATACTAATATAATTACAATTGTATTTGTGGCCATGAAAGCATATAACGCTGAAAACAGTAGAAAGAATCGATTTGGCGTTTTCGGGGAATTTTTGAAATGATAAAGAAATCCTAATGAAATGAAGAACAAGACTGAGCAGATAATAAAAATGAGATAGCTGCTGTATATTTCCATAAATCTCACTTCAAAGGTTTAATTTATTCTTGATTGAGGCAACGTCTTCCTCATTTAGATCTGTATCTAGTATTTCCCCAAGATGTCGAACTCCTGTTGTACCAAATTTGATGAAAAGAGATCGTAGAAAATTAGTCACTTCTTTTTTGTGAGCATCGGTCTCAATTGAAAATATTTTCTGTTTCCTACCATGATTGCTAATATTCTTTGATTTGACTATTCCATCTAATTCTAAACGGTTAAGAATTGTCCCGATTGTGGTGTAAGCATATTGTTTGGATGAATTATTGTTGATCCTCTCCATTACTTGCCGTACTGTCAGTTTTTCATTTGACATGACACCAAGAACTTTAGATTTTAGATCATCAGTCTTCATCTTTACCGATTGCCCACTACACTGTGTAGTAAATATACTTTTTCACTAAATAAAGCTCACATATTTTTTTATAATCAATTAAAGTTTCAATTTCAGGAACTATACTTCTGATTTTATATTAATAGAGTGGATAATAAATGGTACATCAAAATAAAAAATTGTTAAAGTTTTTCAAAAAGTTAAATCTATTTTAAATATTTTTTATTATATCTCTTAGCTACTGTGTCCATATATTCTGAAGATAAAATTGGATCTGAATAATAGGTGTTGATACGATCTATTTCCCTTTTTGCTGGAAAACCTATTTTGTTTGCAATTATCATTCCACCCTGTAAATGCATATTAAGTATTGATTTCTCTGCTTTTTGTACCTGTTTAACACTCAAATGTCTTTTTTGATCAAAGACAAATAATCCAAGCTTCTTCTTATTGGATAACTCCATTACAAAATGAGTCATGTAAGACGTGCGGGATTTATTGGCTAATTTCAATCCATGAGATACTTTTGTCCCTAACTCCTTACTTACTTGTTTCAAAATCTTAGTTAATTTTTCACCAGAATCTTTTAACCTAGATTCTGTAATGGAGTTAACTCTAACCGCTCCATTGTATTCTTGTAGTGCTAAACCAACTTCACTATCATCCTTAAATTCAAAATTTTCTATCGATAAATCGTCAATCATACTTCTGTCCCCAGAGTCGTTATCTTGATGCCAACCAGGATCAAGTCAAGAACCTTCACAGATCATTCACCATTTCTGTTATGATTCTATGTTATCACATATTTTAACAAAGTATAAAATATTATCTCGTTGTTATTGAATTATTTGTCAAGATGATTAATAATATATATCAGAAGATAGTTTATGTGCAAAACAATAGCATATCATTGTAAACCCAGTTTGGATATTATTATTCAGTAATAGTTTTTTATGTCACAATAAAGTTATTATAACCCCTTGGAGTGCTTTATTATTAACAGTAAATCATGTCTACTCGCAAACGTAAGTCATCTGAATCAGCCTCCAGTGCCATATCTTTCAGAGTAGGGAGCTATACCCCTCGTAAAATCGGTAATAATTGGAAAATTAGTATTCCTAGTGATATAGCAACGGTTTGGAAGCTTGAGAATAAGGAAAAACTAGGGAAAGACGCAAAAGAAAAATCCAAAGGACAAGATGATGAAAAAGAGTTAATTATCTATGTCGAGGAACGAGAAGGTAAACTTTGCCTAGTTATCACCAAAGAACCATTAGATGACGATCCAATTGCAAAATTTCTAAAAAAATCTGAGGAAGAAAACACGGAAAATTGAAATATCGTCAACTGGTGATTGATTATTTTTTCCTCTTAATCATTATAATTTGAAAATAGTGTTTTATTAACCAATAGTAACAATGTATAGTGTTGAATTTCAGTAAATCTATTACCTTTTTATCTATGAATGATGAATTAAATTACACTCGGTTTATCTGGGTAATTGGGTAAGCAAATGAAAACAAATAATCGCACTCTAACAAGGATTCCGGCTGATTCCTATCAAGTGGTAAACAACAATGATAATTCAATTGATGTATATTTTTCTGAACAACTAATAACAGAATTAAATATTAACACTGACTCAAAAATACAAATCACAAATGACAATATAGACAATCAAAGCGTTATGGTTATAATTTGTGATAATTAATATCGCAAGTCTCCTACTGGGGAGATAAACGCAAAATGAAAACCAAGTCGGAAATCAAATTATCTATCGTCCTAATTATGTTTAACAATACAATTTTGGATTTATTTGGAATTTTATTTACAATATCTGAGCTTCTTTGATAATCAAAGAGATCGTGTATTGTAATGTCCATCTTATGGAGATATGATATTAAAACTCCAGGAAGTAGTTTTTGAATAAATTCATAGACATTTGAATTCTCAAAAAAATCAACCAACTTATACAAATTAGTTCCTAGTTGCAACAAATTCTGATTCAGTTCGAAATCTGAATTTAGATATTCCATTTCAATAAATGATACCTAATAGAGTATTTATTATTCTGAGAATATAAATAAACTAGAAATAGAAAATTTTGAATCGTTATTTAAATACTCAAATCTAGGATTTCATTGTATGAACAAGTCAATCCGTTTTCAAAATTTTAAGAATCTGCATTTTTCCCAGCATACCAATATATTTGATCTTACAAAGTTGGAGGACTATCCTTTACGAATACTATACATTGAGAAAAATAAAAATCACAAAAAAGCGTTATTTTACAAAGATGTTGGTATAACTGAATTTTTCCCTATTGAAGGAAATGAGACAGTAAAGTATGTATTAATTGGAAATACAAATAGAACTAATTTATCCAGTGAATACATTGTTGAGACTGTTGAAGAACTATACAATGCAATACAGAAATATATTGCAGCATCATTGGGTAGGAGATTTGATCCACTAGAATATTATTTCATTATATTTACTAAAATTTATGATTTAAGAGCTTATAAACGGTTATTTGCTAAAGATTTACCAATATTGCTCCGTTCCAAAAATATTTAGGATTAAATTGTTGTTAGAAATCATGAATGTTTAATTTAATCCATAAAATGAAGTAATTGTACAATTTAAAATATTTAATTCTTTTATTTTGCATATCAATATATCATTATCTCAACAATAATACAAGTCACTTTCATTTAGCTTTTCAATCTTTATTTGGTAAATTAGTCAAGTAAGAGTTTGATGATCTATATGTCGACTTTACAGAAAACTAAACCATCCATAAAAAAACCTGTCAATGGTCGCGCATTAACATTATTAGGAAATGAAGCAACTGCATTTGGATTAATAGATGAGGGAGTACAATATGCTGCCTCATATCCTGGGACACCATCTACAGAAGTTATGGATATGATGTTAAAATTACAAGAAGATAATGATTTGATTGCTTCATGGTCAACAAATGAAGCAGTAGCTTTCGAAGAGGCAGCAGCTGTCGCAATTACAGGTAAAAATTCAGCTTTTGTGTGTAAATCAGTTGGACTAAATGTAGCAATGGACCCGTTAATGACCCTCGCAAATTCCGGTGTAAACGCAGCTTTTGTCATTGTTGTTGCTGATGATCCAGGAATGCATAGTTCACAAAATGAACAAGATAATCGATTGATGACATTACTATCAAGATTACCGATGTTTGAACCTTCAACTGTCCAAGAATGTTATGATCTAGCTCGGGAGGCAGTCAAACTCTCTTACACATATAAGATACCTGTCTTCTTGAGGCTTGTAACAAGAGTATCTCATGCATTAGGTATAATTAATCGTTCTAAACAACATCCTCCTTTTGGTATTACTTTTGAGAAGAATGCAAGTCAATTTGTAAATATTCCTGGAAATGCTAGGAAGAATCATCATAGAATTATCATGTTACGCCAGAAATTGAAAGAAGAGGTGCTTAATGATCACTATTGGGAAGAAGAGGGGGATTTAAAAAATTCAAGATATCTGATCGTAAGTTCAGGTTCGAGTGCGAATTATGCAAAAGAGGCTTGTAAGTTACTTAATCTCAGTGCATATTTCTTCATACCAAAATTAATTGCTCCATTTCCAGAGTGGAAAATTATTGAACTTTCACCTTATTTTAAAGAATTAATTGTAATTGAAGAATTAGAACCATACCTTGAAACAAAAGTCAATCACGTAGTACAAAGTAATCGAATTGATATAAGAATCTACGGTAAAGAGGATGGAGTTACATTAAGAGAAGGTGAATTAACTACAGATATACTTGCAGCAAGTTTGGCTAGGACTTTGAAAATTAATTATGAAGAGCCAAAGAAAGTAACAAATTCTATAAAATCTCTGGTTACAATGAGACCTCCTATTTTATGTGCAGGATGCCCACA
Source organism: Candidatus Heimdallarchaeota archaeon (assembly GCA_021399405.1). The sequence continues at coordinate 4,596 of JAAFKL010000429.1, forward strand.
TAGATCGACTTATGTTTTAATTAATGATTTACTAAAAAATGAAAATCCCGTTTATTGTAACGACATAGGGTGCTATTCATTGGGTGTACTTCCACCACATAAAACTGCAGACATACTCATTTGTATGGGTGCCTCTATCCCTATGGCGACAAGCATAAGCATGACTAAACCAGATACAATGGCTGTCGCTCTTATCGGAGATAGTACATTCTGGCATTCTGGAATACCTGGCTTAGCAAACGCGCTTTGGAAAGGTGTGGATATTTTGATTGTTATTATGGATAATCAAACTACTGCAATGACTGGTGATCAACCAAATCCATCTACACGAACTGGTAAATTGGATATCGCGGTGACAACCAAAGCTATGGGTGCAAAGACAATTACAATAAATCCGATGAAGTTTCAAGAACACCGCAAATCATTGCGTAAATTTATTAAGAAAAAAGGAGTGAAAGTAATTGTTTCCAAGTATCCCTGTGCCCTAAATATTGCCAGGGATTTCAAGCAGAAAGCCGAAACTTTACCCCTTGCGGAAATTGTTCAAGAAAATTGTAATGGATGCAAGCTTTGTATTACTCCTCTTGGATGTCCAGCATTGACCATTAACTCAGATAACATTGCGCAGATCGATAAATCACTATGCAATGGGTGTATGTATTGTGCAGAGCATTGCAGAAGAGATGCAATAATCGAGGTGACTCGTTGATGGTTGATATTATTATTGTAGGCGTAGGTGGACAAGGGATGATCTCGATAGGTCATTTAATTGCAAAAGCGTGTTTAGAACTTGATATAAAATTCGTTTCTGCAGAAACTCACGGTATGAGTCAAAGAGGTGGAAGCGTAATATTTCATTTTAGAATAGGAGACAAAACTGCACCTATCGTAACTAAAGGACAAGCTGATGTAATTATCTCTGGAGAACCAATGGAGACTCTGAGATATATTGATTATTTGAAGCCAAATGGATTAGTAATTACCAACAATAGAGTAATTAACTCTCCAGTTAATCTACAACTTGGTATTGAATATCCCGAATTGGATAAGCTATTTGATTCGATTGAAGAATGGCCATCTAAGTTATTCGTAATTGATGCACAAAGATATGCATTTGAATTAGGGATGCCACAGAGTGAAAATGTAATATTATTGGGTGCTTTATTGGCATTAGGAAATTTACCAATTACTATTGAAAAAATGGAAGAAGTCATTACTAATCGTTGGCCTCGAGTGGCTGAAACGAATATAAA
>JAAFKL010000430.1 GCA_021399405.1 Candidatus Heimdallarchaeota archaeon
GAAATATTTGCATATTACAGTTTTCACCTATTTTTCTTATTAAGCTTGTTCATATTAGGTATATACCGAACAGCCCCCATTATAATAATTCCAACTCTAGTTGCCATTTTCATTCACTACTATTTGCATTCAATGTTTGTTGGGAATCGCAAGGTTCTGCAGATTACAGCAAATGAAAAATACACTATCGGGAAATAACCCTACATTCTCAAATAATGTTATTCATCATTTAACTCACAAAATATTAATAATTTTAAATTGAAATTTCTTGATACACTGGTGTATCTTCGGATATTAAATAAGGATGAATTTCACAGATTTAATGAAATTGATAGAAGAGAGATTGTAGAGAATATATATTATCATCGAAATGGAAAATTAGTATTGGAGGATGAATACTATGATGTTCAAGAATGGACCCCTTCTAAGAAGCAAGAATTTATTGATACATTTAATGAGTTAGATCAGAGGGGTGGATTTGTCTATGCTGTTTTTGACAATGACAACGTGGTAGGGATGGGGACCCTCGATGTTGAATTCATTGGGAAGGGTAATGACCAACTCAATCTTGCAGGACTATGGGTTTCTACCAATTATAGGAAAAAAGGTGTAGCAATTATGCTTGTTGAACACATGAAAACAAAAGCCAAAGAACTAGGTGCTAAAAAATTATATGTCTCAGCAACTCCATCACTTAACACAATATCCTTTTATCAGAATCGAGGTTTTGTCTTAACAAGAGATCTTGACAAAAAATTATTTGAAAAGGAACCTGAGGATATCCACATGGTACTTGACCTATAAATTAAATTTTCAATCTCTCAGTTCTTACAAGGGATTTTCTGAGTAAGTTGTATCACTAATCATATAAAATTCATATAATATTATAGTCTGTAGTATTATGAGTAACATTCTTGTGAGGGTCGAGTCGATATATGATCTTGGACTGGCTAAGATTCTATTAGAGGCAGGCAATTTTGATTTCGTATACCCAAGTAGTAATCTGCAGGACATATTGAAAATTCAAGGTGTAGATAAACCACATCAAGTCAACATATCAGATCTTGATCAGAGAGTAGGAATTCTCATGAAAGGAAATGCAGTTTCTGTTGAAAAAGTGGAAAAAGCATTTCGAGAAAGATTACCTGATAGTATATTGTTTACTCACACTATTCAACAGGATTCAATCTATGCAGCCACTGTATCGAAATATATTTACAAAAAGCGGATTGCTATTATGGATTTGGATGGAAACAACAAAGGAATAGTATTCAATGTTGATTGTCGTGTTGGTGATAGGTTAATTGTACAGGTAAAAGAACTTACCACTGATATTAACAAGTTGCCAGTTTGTACAACTGTCGTATCCATGCCGGGGAATTATCTTATCCTTGAATTAGGATCTTCTTTTGTTAGAGTATCCAAGAAAATTCAAGGTGAAAATCGACAAAGATTACACGAGATTGGTAAAAAACTACTACCTGATGGATTTGGAATGATAATCCGTACAAGTGCCATGCAATTTAGTGAAGCCGAACTAGAAGCAGAAATAACGTCACTAGTACAAAAATGGGAGCAGATACAAACTGAAACTGGTGTTGCAGATGAATCAAATCGAGTAATATCAGGTGAGAAAGTTTCTGAGTTGATAATTGGATATTCATCAAAACAACAATTGGACAAGTTAATTCAGGATAGCAACCCTGTTATTAATGATTACCACATGTTCAAATCTTATTCAATGGCAAGTGGATTTGTTTTAGAGTTTGCTTCTCATTTTAATGATAAACTCGATGCTAAAGAAGTTCATGACACATTAAACAAGATGATCCAGAAGCGGGATTTTAGGATAAACAACTATATTAAAGCTGAATTCCACTATCTTGATGGGACTGATGAAGAAGTTAACTTAGGTACAATAAATGAAAATCAGGAAATAATCGTATCGCAACGTCAAATCGAACGTAATGAAATGGAGTTCCCATCTTTTGATGTAAAAGAGGGTGATACCATGCAGGTATGTTTCAAAGTTGGTAGCTGGTCTATGCATTATAAATTCATGAATTCTAATGGTGATCTGCTCGGTGAATGGTTACGAATTGTTGGGCCGCTAGACATCGCATATAGAGGGCGAGTAAGAGCATATGATATGGGAATGCACTTGTTCAGAGATGGAGATGGAAATGTAACCCATCATGTGGATGATCATTCACGAGTGGATATGTTATCAAACAGTGTTATCACTAAAGAATTAGACGAAAAATTAGCTTCAGTTCTCGCAGCAGCAAGATCTGCATTACAGGCTTCAGAAGATCGAATAATGATTGAACTATAATATATAAATTAAAAGGGATGACAAGATTTGGACAGTGATGCTGAAGACTCATTTCCAAAAACAAAACAATATTTTAAGAAAATTGAAACCAAAGAAAGAGAATTTACAATTTATCTATTTGTGATTGAATATTCAAATGCAATTCAAGTTGCAGTATATGAAGGTAAGCCATCTCTCGGCTCTATGTCCTTTGGATATGTTGATGGTGATTTGAGTCAACATCAGGAAATATTTACAGGAAATCACAATCAGTATTCTAATGCTTTAGCTTTGATTTTGGCAAAAAGAACCAGTAAAGTCATTTATGCTTCAGTTAATCTTGCTCGAGAATCAGTTGTGGAATTAACAATGATCAAGAATTTGTTAGACAATTACTTGCGAGAACTCGATAAATAAAATTAGACAACATTCTTTGGATCCCAGGGTTTGAAAAGGCTATGCTTAATTTTAAAGTAGTTTAGTATTTTACCAACAATGAAATCGACAATATCATTAACTGATTTAGGTTTGTAATAGAACCCAGGTGAGGCGGGTAATATAGTTCCGCCTGCTTGTTTTACTGTGAGCATATTTTGAATATGGATCATACTCAAAGGCGTCTCGCGTACAACCAATACCAAGGGTCGGCTTTCCTTGAGCATACAATCTGCTGCCCTATGAATCAAATTTTGAGAGTAACCAGTTGCAACAGCAGCTAGAGTTTTGGTAGAACATGGAACAATTATCATCCCATCACTAGGATGAGTCCCTGAAGCAATTTTAGCACCAATGTCATTGGTATCATAAATTTGTGTCACAGAGTTAATGATTGGATTTGGATCAAAGTCAATCTCAAGTTTCATTACCTTACGGGCACTTTCTGAAACCACTAGATCAACTTCATTACCGCTTGCAATTAGAATTTCCACTAATCTCAACCCATATTGCACTCCTGAAGCACCACTGATGGCAACTATTAATCGTTTAGACAACATATATGGATAAAAATGAATGAAATATATTGCTTGGCATGGCGTGACAGGTATTTGATTTACAAAGAATTTAACTCAGTTATTTAAATATTGAAGTGGATAAGGATAATTAGAGGACTAGGTTTTGCGAAACCGAAAACTATGAAGATTTTAAATAAAAATAATATCTGAGGAAGTTCCTAACTGTCTAACAATCTATCAGACAGAAACGCCGTTTTCAGTGATCAAATGGTGTACAAAAATCACGGTAACACATCTTTGTTGATCTCATTTTTTGAGCCATCGAAAGTGGGAGAAGATGACAGAAGCACGGATTTATTTAATAATAATAAATCGAGAACATTATTTGCTTCGCAAGAAGTGGTGGCGACACCCGATAATGTTTGCGGAACGTGAAAACCCTTTGTTTGAATTTGAAATAAAGGTTGGATCATAATCCCAAAAAAATGAGTATTAGAATCATTGTTTTTATCATATACTAGATTTACAGATTCTAAATGAAAGTGGTTTTTGATTCTGGAATAATAATGAATTCAGATCATCTTCCAGACATTACAGGGGAATTTTACACTACACAATTAGCTATTGATGAGATCCAGAGCACTCAAGCAAGGCACTTATTTGAATTATTCCGTGAAAAGTATAGAGTATCTATAATCACTGCTGATGCTACATTTGTTGCTAAAGTAGAGAAATGTTCCAAATCTATAGGTCAAATCAAACTTTCTGCCACAGATAAAGGAATTCTAGCTCTTGCCCTAATGTTAAAAGAACAAGATGAAGTTTTGTTACTTTCAGATGATTATGGATTACGAAATGTTGGCCATGAATTGGAATTGCAGTCTAAGGGTGTGAAAACGAAAGGAGGAAATCAATTACGTAAATTTACTTATATGTGTACTGCATGTAAAACTGTATTCCCAGAACGTACTGAAGAATGTGATACTTGCGGTAATAAAAAATTTACAAGAAGAAGAAGGAAGAAGTAAGATGGATTTTAGGGTGATTATTCACTAGAAAAATAAATTAGAACTGAGAATAATCTGTTTTAAAAAATAATATTTATATCAAATTTTTTAAAGTTGCAATTATATAATATTAGAGTGATATCTATGGTTGA
>JAAFKL010000431.1 GCA_021399405.1 Candidatus Heimdallarchaeota archaeon
AAAACCATATTTTATCAAAGTGATCTAACCTACTTTCAATTTCTGAAATCCTCTCTTCTAAGTTGTTGGTTTTTTCCATTTAGGATTCAATATGGTAGTATAAATATAAAATTTAAGTAGATAAATTGATAATTTGGGGATTCAGAGACTCAATTCTTACATATTTTGTTTATTCAATCTTATGTTCTCTTCTTTTTGGCTTTTCCTGTGAACTATACCTTTCTTCAATCCAGGGATCCCCACGTTGATGATAACCGCGAACTTCCCAAAAACCACGTTCCCAATCTGATTTAAAAGATATCTTCTTCAACCATTTGACGCTCTTCCATAAATATAATTGAGGTACAAGCGATCGTAAAGGTCCACCATGATCTGGATCCAAAGGTTTTCCATCATGTTCGTATGCTAGCATAACATCGTTCTCATGGAGATATCCCTCTCCAAGAGGTAATGCAGACGTATAACCACTTTCAGCTTCAAAAGTTACATATTTAGCCTCGGGTTTTGGTTTAACCATATCGATAATTGAATTAAATGACACCCCACCAAACTTCTGATCATACAAACTCCAAGTGGTTACACAGTGTAAATCATTTACTTGCTCTACTTTGGGTAAATTTATGAATTCTTCCCATGTCCAAGTAACTGGATTTTCAACCAACCCATCAACTGAGATATCCCAGTCTTTTCCATCGAACGAGGGTGTACGCTCTGCAGATAAGACCGGCCACCGTTTGGCCAAATACTGCCCGGGAGGTAATCTTTGCCTTGCAGATTTCTTTGATAATTCCTCAAAATCCTCAATTTCAGTTACTTTCTCCTGTTTCTTAAAAAGCCGCATTATATCTAATTCGAATTAGATCTTTCATGTATAAATTATATCTGATATTCGCTATTTACCATGATAACTGAGCATCCACGCAGCTATTAAATGAATAAGCCATGAAGAAATCAAAAATTGGATACAATAGTTAGAATCAGAAGTAAGGAGAAGCCAATTTTTCAAACACATTTAGGCTATAATCATACCATCAATTCGATTCTAAATATTAACCGGCTAGTGGATACATTTCTTTCGATTTACTTTTTCTTACTGAAAGATAAATCAACAATATCGTAGGATATATAGCTGCAACTAAACTCAATTGCAGGAAAGATAGAAAAATCATAATATAGGCTGAAAAGCCAATTAAGTCATAAAACATATACCGAGGGAAAGATTCAGAACAAAGTTTTAAATCAGTTAACATACTGCTGCATTGTTGTGTAGGTGTATCCGAGGAAAATGGATCTGCAGTAAACAAGCCAATTAGAAAAACGAGAATGTAAAAACTCAATCCGCCCACTACACCAGCAGAAATTAATGATTTGGCATCTTTTCCAGAAATATATTTGGTATCATCAATTTGTGATTTCTCAAAATATTTTGATCTAGAATATTGAATAATAAGGGCTGATGCGAGTATTATGAACCCTACCTCGATTAAACCTATAATCACTTTTCTTTGTGCATTTAGTTCTGTAATATCAGTAAGGTACGTTTTCAAATCGAATGTTGATGCAAATGAAAAATTCAAATCCCTTGACTTTTCCCTATACCATTCTTCTGTAAGGGTTGATCCAATTGTAAGTACTATTGCGTGGATAAAACCATACAAACCAATTACGATATAAGGTGAGAACCGTGAAATATTCATAATATACAATTTGTACATAAATATTAAACTTAATATGTTGATAAAAGACTAAAATTGATTGTTATAATAGAATTGGAACTTTTATTCAACATGAGAATCGAAACTACAGACTAGTAAATCTACTTGCAAGATGAAAAGCATCTTCCGGCCTTGTCCCACAACAGCTCCCAATTACTTTAGGTTCCTGCTTAATCGATTTCTCAACGTCATCATACACCAAATTGCAGCAAGTAATTATTATCAATCCTAAAATATTCGATATGACGACTTAAAATAACAGCGTGGAGTAAATAAGAATTTATATTAAACAATAACACTACATGTGGGGATATTAATTAGTCTCACTGAAATCAAACAGCTAATTATCACAGGTAATTTTGATGAGGCTTTAATTGAAATTGAGCAGAGTAATGAAAACCAATTAGATCTAAAAATCCTCAAATGTGTGGTATTAAGGAAAAAAGAGATGTTCAATGCAGCTATACTCTTGGGTAAAGAGGTTTTCAAAGAAGCTCATGAGATAAATAGTTTAAAACATGAACTTGGCATTTTGGTCCAGCTTGCACATACTTCAATTATAACAAATCAAATGGATCAAGCATCCCAATATATATCTGAGTTTGATTCATTTTGGAAAGAGTCATTAGATGAAGAAAAAAAGGAATTCAATGAGTGGGAAGGCTATATCTATCATGTTAAAGGGATAGTAAATTCATTAAAAGGTGAAATTGAGCAAGCAATAGAAAATTCTGAAAAAAGTTTGCAAATACAAAACTCAGTTGAAAACAGCCTTGAAATCCTCGCCACACTAAACAACCTCTCTTTGGGCTACTTGACAATTGGGGACTACAACAAAGGTGAGGAATATGCTAAACAACAACTAGTGCAAGCAGAAGAACTAGGCCAACAACCCTCACTTACATTTGCATTTAACAACTTAGGACATTTCGAAGAAGTCAAGGGAGAGTATGATCTGGCTCTGGATTATTATACTAAGGCTCTTTACGTTGCAAATGAGTTTAATCTTGGTTTTAGTATTGGATCGTCAAGAAGAAGTATTGGGTTTGTACATTATCTTAAAGGAGAATATGAATTGGCATTTAAAAATACCACAAAATCTCTTATGAGTTACGAAGATCTAAACATGGATATTTTTGCATCATATACAATTTTACAACTTATCAGAATTAGTTTAAAATTGGGATTAACAAAACAGATTGATAATTACATGCTAAAACTCAATAAATTGGATGATTCAACCCAAAATAAATGGATTAGAGTAAACAAGAAAATGTCACAAGCATTGATTCTAAAAAATAATCCAAGATCTAGAGATAAGATGATGGCTCAAACAATCTTTGAGGAAATACTAAATGAGAGAGTAGATGTTGGAACATCCTCATTAGCAATTCTCAATTTATCTGAAATATTATTAGATGAACTCAAAACATATGGATCTGAAGAAGTCTTAGAAGAGATTGAGAAGCGAACTAGACAATTATACGAGCTCGCACAAGAACATAAACTCTATCCTTTAATTGTTGAAGTTCTGATTCTCCGTGCAAAACTTTCCTTTTTGAAACTCGAATTGAATGAAGCTACAAAGATCATAAACCAGGCAAATCTAATAGCAGAAGAGCGTGGATTAGAAAAATTGGTTAAATTAGTTGAAAACGAAAATAAAAATTTAGAAAAAGAAATTAGATTAGCCGCGGAAATTACCAAAAGAGCTTCGCCTATGCAGGAAAGGATGGATAAGGCAGAAATAATTGAATATATCGAGAAGATGCAACATCTAATTAGCATCGGTCAATAGTTTTTGACTAACATAAACGTACAATTGGAATTCAAAACCATATTTTTGGTAAAACTATTTGGTTAATAATTTTGAAAGGTATTCAGTATCTTCTGGTGTTGCTCCACAACAACTTCCAATTACTTTAGGTTCTTGCTTAATCCATTTCTCAACATCATCATACAATTCGGCACGTAGGTCCTCAATTTTCCTTCCTTGATCCAATTCAAACAGAAAATTAGGGTAAAATCCGATCTCGAGATCAGGAAATTGTTGATTTTTTAATTGTTGAATTGTTTGGAGTGCGTGGTTTGTTCCAATTCGAGATGAACAGTTTACAAAAACTACCTCTGGCATTATGGGAAATGATTGAAGTAATTGTTGCCAAGATTCACCACTCAGAAGGTTCCCACCATCATCCACAGTCATACCCAACCAAATAGGAAGATCATATTTACTAGCCTCTTCAAAAGCGACTTTTGCCTCAATTATAGAGTTCATGGTTTCTATCAGGAATAAATCAATCCCTGCATCGAATAGCCAGTTAGTCATATCCCCATGTTCTGATTTCAAACTTGAAATATCCGGAACTAATTGGGGAGAATAACAATCTTCCAAGGGAGAAATGGAACCTGCGATTTTTACAGTTTGACCACTTACCCTCCTCGCATCTTGAGCTAATTCTACTGCCAATTGAGTCATTTGTTTTCCATAATTGCTTAATCCGACCTTCTGGAAAGTTCGCTCTTGAGTTCGAAAAGTATTGGTTGTGATGACAGTAGATCCAGATTTAATATAATCTACATGAATCTCTCTAATCATATCAGGATTATCTAATAAACCATTGGCAGACCAAAGTGGGTCACTTATTTGTCCACCTCTTCTTTCAATTTCAGTGCCCATTGGACCATCTAACAAAATGGGTTTCATTTTAATATTCCAAGTTTATATGATATTTCAAAACATAAAACAAATTGCATACGGTTAAAATTATTGACTAATGATTAATTTAGTCCTCTACATATTAAAATGCGATATCATCAGAGCTGAATTCGATAAATTTAGAAAAATATTGTGGATTTATTTTTTAACTATTAAGGGGTTCGAATCTCCAGCTGAATCATATTCTAGATCAAGGAAACCTATTTCTCTTAACACTTTTATCTCTGCCATACATTTAGCTGGACTGGTTCCAATCTGCATTGCAAGAAATCTTAATTTTAATGAATCTTGATTATCCATAATTGATGCAATATTTTCAGCTAATTTCGATGAATCAATATAATCTTGAAGGGTTGGAGGTGCACTTGATGATCTAGCCGGTGAGGTAGAAGAAGCAATACCTGTCTCCTGAGGCCTTGTTTGTACGGCTTTTAATTCCTCTACTTGGGCTTTGTATTGATCCAATTTTGAGGAATTTTCCAATAATTTCTCATTTTCTACTTTTAGTTTCTGGATCTCCAATTCCATAGATTCAACTTTGTAGCTCAATTCATTGCTTTTGGAGCTTGAATTTTCCATCTGCAGTTCTTTCTCTTTAATATCATTTTTGAGGTTTTTAATATCTTCATGCAAACCCTCTAATTGATCACCCATAGAAGATTTTGAGAGGTCTTGCGATACTTGTTTCATCTCACCAATTGTATTTTGTAAATCCACTTTGTGTTTTGCTTCAATATCCTTTATTTTGCGTTCTAATACTTCATTTTCTAATTTTGAAATTTTTAATTCCTTTTCAATTTCTTCAATTTCTGGATCAGGTTTTACAGAAACTATTTCAGGAGATGAGCCGCTTTCCTTAGATTTTAATCGAGTTTTTAATGTACCCAATTCCTCATAGGTAATCTCCATTTGGTTAATATTTTCCTCCATTTGAGAGTCTTTATCTTTCAATTCAACTTTTAATTGGGTTATCTCAGCTCTTGCTTTTTCAAGATCTTCCGATTCAGTGGGTACGTCTTTCTTCATCAGTTCTTTAATTTCAGTTTCTTTATCTTCCAAAGAGATTTGGAGTTCAGCAATTTTTTCCTTAGCTTCATTCAATTCTTTCGAAAGGTTTGATGATTCGGTTTCACCCTCTGCTACTTTTTTCATTTCTACTTCTTTATCTTCTAAGGCTATTTGAAGCTCGGCAATCTTTTCCTTAGCTTCATTCAATTCCGTTGTGTCGGAACCCGGAGTACTTTCTTTTACCAATAATTCTTCTTTCAGAGCATCTAGCTCTTTATTTTTAGAATCTGACTCACTCTCAAGATTCTTGATTTTTCCCTGATACTCACTAATCACATTTTGCATTTCATCTAATTCAGACTTTTTCTTACCCACGAGAATATTTAGGCTTTCAATTTCTTTAGTTTTATGGTTGACATGTTCTGTTAATGTTTCAATTTGATCCAAAGAATCTGCGAGTTTGACTTCTATGTCATCACTAGAGCTCTGTTTTAGTTCTTGAGTCTCAATTCTTGTTTGTAAAGATATAATTTCCTGTTGTAGTGTTGAAATGTTAGATTTAGCTTCTTCTAATTCTTCTTTTGTTTTATCAACGATTTGAGCTGAAAATGATTCACCATCATGTTTGGCATCGTGAATCGAATTAAGTTCAAGTTTTAGGCTCCATACTTCTTGTTTATTTTGAATTATCTCAGCATTGAGACGCTCTATTTCTCTTGCTTGAGCATTTTTTGAAATGGTAGCTTCTTTTACATAATTCCTGAAATTTATTTTTTCGCTCAGTTCATCTAATTTTTGTTTGTAAAGGAATGCGGTATCTAATTCTCCATACTCAGTAAAAACGTCTTTTATGGCATTGTATGAAGCAGCTAATCCTTCAACATAATCGACATCTTTGAATGTTCTAATTGCTTCTTCTAAACTGGAAATACTTTGTTGATATTTTTGTTGGAACCTATAAACGTTAGCCAGATTAAAATATATCATACCCATTTCTCTCCTATGATTTACTTTTTTCCTATATCCTAATGCATTTTGAAATTCAATATAAGCGTCGTTCCATTCACTATTATTACTTTGCATTAAACCTCGAAGATTATGCAGCTCACTACTTGATTCTTCACACAGATTTTTGTCAGTTTCGTTGAATTTGTCAATTTCAGAAAATGTATTCATCAATAGCAATTCCGATTCATCAAATTTTGAAGATAAGAAATTGAGTATTGCTTTTAGTGTTTGAATTTCTATGAACTCGGGTTTGAATCTATCTGACTTCAAGCCATAACTACTAGCTTCAACTAATGCAAAGGCTTCTTCATTTTGCCCCAATTCCATTAGGATCCTAATGTTAAGGATATCAATTATTAGTTCATGTTTTTCATTGATATCACTAGATTCCATAATTATCTGAAGATTTTCCAAAGCTTCGCTGATTTTTCCAACTCGAATAAAATTTCGAACAACGGTAATTGTGTCTTCTATGCTGATCGAATTCTGCACACTATTATAATATGCCAAATTCTGTTTAATCTTTTCCTGTCAGCAATTAAGTTTTACAAAGAAAAAGATAATTTTAAGTTCGGATCATTGTCGTAATTTAATATTTTTTATTTTGAGAAGAGGAATAATACTAAGCATAATAATAACCGTTGATACCTGTAATGGGATGAAAATTGGAACATCTAACAATTCTGACAAAAATATCACTATGAGTCCCCCTAAAGCAAATTGACCGATATTACTAATACTTGTATAAGTAGCGAATCCTGTAGATTCAAATGATTTGGGGGTAGATTCTTGAATTATTTTGAGTTGATAGCCTTCGAATGATCCCGAAGTTATCCCAATTAAGAGCAAATACATGAACTGGAATCTGATATCATTTATCCAAATAAGAGTTAGACTACCGAGTATAGAGCCTGAAAATGCTACAAACAATGTAATTATTCTTCTTTTATTTTCCACTTCATCAAATAAAATACCATTAACAATGGCACCCACAAATGAACCTATAGCAAACATCAATGCACCATATCCAATCATCCGTATGGAATAATCAAATTCCCTTTCCATAATTATAGAGAGGAGTGGTACAATGGATAAACTCATGCCACTAAGAAAGAAAAATATAATTTTGTTGTTTCTGTTTCCTAAAGAAAAGATATTTGTAAAAGTAGTTCGAAATAAGTTAACATCAGACGACGCAGGAGTTAATTTCTTTTTTTGAGGTAAGAGAAGAGCAATTAGGGAAATTGAGATCCCGAATACTGAATTCACATAAAACATAGTTTGCCAACCATAATTACCAACTATAAGGGCACTAGCAACTCCAGTAAGACCGATACCTAATCCTCTTGAACCCCATGCTACACCTTGAATTCTAGATATGTGTGTCTTAGGGGTAAATTCTACTGTCTGTCCATCAACCACCGAATCTGCGATTGCAGAACCCATGGCCAGTGAAATCCCGCTTAATACGAATAATAAATTAGCCGAATCATGTAACCCAATTGTTAGCCAACCAACAATCGAAAAAATTGTTGAAATGATTAGATAGGGTTTTCTCCGCCCATATTTTCCAACAGAGTAGTTATCCGTAATAAAGCCAAATATTACTTTGATATACCATGGAAAAATAATGATCACACTATAGGTTACACTCACAGAATAGTTACCAGCATCTAATTCTGATCTTATATAGAGGGGCAAAAGCAAAACCATCGAGGCAAGTGAATAACCCTGTCCAAAATAAAAATAGCCTAGAACAATAACAAACCAATTCTTAAATTCAGTATCAGCCACTGATGTGGGGGTAACTTTCTCCATTTAGAGCACTTCACAAAATTCTGCTAAGATGATTTTAATTTATCTAGATCTGGTGGAACTCCAACAATACTGTATCCTGAATCTACAAAAATAGTCTGACCTGTTATTCCAGAAGCCATATCACTTAATAAGAAAATTGAAGCTTTTGCAGTATCGTCTTGGGTAACATTACGTTTCAATGGAGCAGAATGAGCCATGAAATTCATAATATCATCAAACCCAGGAATATGGCTTGCGGCTAGTGTTCGAATTGGACCTGATGAGACGGCATTAATTCGATGTCCTGCAGCACCTAAGACTACGGAAAGTTCTCTTACTAATGATTCGAGTGCAGCTTTGGCAACACCCATTAATCGATAGCCTGGCACAACACCTGTGGCACCAATGTATGTTAGAGTAATTATACTACTATTTGGATTCAATACACGCATCGCATGACGAGAGATCCTTTGAAGAGAATAACTTGATATTACCATTGCAGTGTTAAAATCTTCCTCAGTAGTAAAAATAATTGGTTTCATCAATGCAGATGCCGGAGCATAGCCTATGGCATGGACAACCATGTCGAATTTTCCAGACAAACGATTAAAAAGATCTTTAACCTGTTCTTCGAATGATACGTCACATTCTTCGATGGATTCGATACCTTCAACTCCATTGGTAAGTTGTAGCAACCGACTTTTGAATCGTTTCTGATATGAGAGTATTGTTGTACCGCCTGCTTGGATTATTAGATTATTAATAGCCCATGCAATACTATCTTCTGAGGCTACACCAAAAATCAAAGCCCTTTTACCAGTAAAATCAATCATCAATTGATAATGAACACTTGTATACAAAGCAGTTTTTATCTAAGTTCAGAGATTCAAATGATAATATTTGAGATTTAAGTTTTTTATTTTTCTAGAAAAGCTGATATCTTCCGATAAGTAACAGAATATCACGTTCGGTAAATACACCAATTAGTGAGCCTTCTTCATCAATTACTGGAACTCCACCAATCCCCTTATCGATTAATATTCTAGCAACTTCAGAAACTGAGTCTTCAATACTAACCAAGGTTACTTCTGGATTGACGATGGTACTAACCTTTTCCTTCATAATTTCCATGGATGGCTCACCAGATCTCATAATGTGATCTGAAATATGTCTAAGTATTCCACTTGCAGTTACAACACCTTTTACGTTGTTATCGTTATCAGTGAGGATCACACGACGAATCTTGTGTTTTACCATTAATTTCATAATTTTAGTCATGGTAGAGGTTTTGTAGGGTGCTGTGATTGGTTTTGAGGTGATAAATTCACTTAAATCAGCATCTGCAAATGAATTTTCAGTAAATGCTTTGACCAAGTCAGTTTCGGTTACAATACCGGCTAATGTTCGATCTCGTTCTGAAACAATAGGTAATGAGCCTAGATTGTGCTCAAACATTAATTTTACGGCTTCTCCTAATTCAACATCTCGGTAAACAAATACTGGCTCTTTTACCATATGATATTGTAATTCTTCTCCGAGTACACTCAATCCTTTACTTTCTACTAAATAGAGCAAATCTCGAGATGTAACGATCCCAACTAATTTGTCCTCCCAAAGAATGGGAATTCTTCTAAAATGATTCTTGCTCATTATCTCTATCGCATCTGATACGGTCTCGATTGGACGCAATGATATAGGATATTGTGTGGCAATTGAAATTATTTGAGCCATGAGATTATTCTAATTTGATTCCCCAATTAATGCTTTTGACTGTATCGGTTGATTCAGTTGATGTTAAGAGAACAATAAAGTACACAAAGACATTTAATCATTGGGAAGAGATTTCCTAATATTTTATGTAGTTATCATAATTTGTATTGTTTTAGCTGAGATGATGAACAGGAAAATTTTCACTTTACATTTCAATTATTTCATTGAAATAGGTTTAAAATTGAATTTGTGAATCCATTATATTCATCGAAGTTAAACGTTTTATTGGTTTGATTATTTATCACCGAAAATAACAATTATTAACCCAAATTATTGAAATTGCATACCGTATTATGATCCAACCATTATTTTTTCAAATTAAAAAAAGGGTTTTTCACGTTCCACAAACTCTATCAGGTGTCACCACCACTTCTTGCGAAGCTAATAATGTTCTCGATTCTAGCGAATCCGTGCTTCTGTCATCTTCTCCCTCTTTCGATGGCTCGAAAAATGAGATCAACAAAGATGGTTTACCGTGATTTTTATCCACCGCTTGATCACTGTTAACGGCGTTACTGTCTGACAGATTGTTAGACAGATCAGAACTTCCTCGGGTATTTTTATTATTATTAGTATTATTTAATACCTTCATAGTTTTCGGTTCCGCAGAACCTAGTTCTCTTACCTCAAATAAAGAAGACTTTAGATGAGAAGTAAGTTTAAAGTATTTAGCAG
>JAAFKL010000432.1 GCA_021399405.1 Candidatus Heimdallarchaeota archaeon
TACGATCCGAGATTGCAAAAAGTTGCAAAATCCATGGTTGGAATAATGCAGAAGACTAATCAGGACTTTGGAGTTCTAATGAAAGAACCAAGTTCGGGTGAGGCAGTCTATGAGATTTCTGACGATGCTTTCATGGATCACATGCTAACCAATAATGTTAAGCAATTCAATGAAACTGGTGTGGAAAAAATTGTCACACTAAGTCCACATGCGTATAACATTATGAAGCATATCTATCCTTACTATGGTTTGGATGCAGAAGTAGTTCATTATACTGAATATCTTGATCAGATTTGGAACAATGATAACATGAAATTTGCCAAGAAACTCGATATGGAAGTTACTTATCATGATCCCTGTTATCTTGGAAGATGGAATGGTGTATATGATGCTCCACGAAATCTGATTGAGGCAATTCCTGGAGTAACTCTGACTGAAATGGATGAAACCAAATCACAAGCAATTTGCTGTGGTGGTGGTGGAAATCAAATCTATCGAGAAACAGAAGAGGATGTTCGCCTTTCTGATGTTCGTGTGAACGGTGCTGCTAAAACAGGCGCATCTGCTATGATCACATCTTGTGGATATTGTATCCAGAACTTCGAGGATAGTTCAAAGACCACTGGCAAGAATATTCAAATCAATGATCTGATTGAGTTAGTCATGCTTGGACTCGGAGGTCAATAAATGAACCTCAAAGAATGGAAAGGTATAGCTGTAATGATCGAGCAAGACGAAGGTGTTGCTCAAAACATATCATGGGAATTACTTGGTAAATCTCGTGATCTGGCAGATAAATGCAATGAGGACCTTATTGCAATAGTTCTCGGCAACAAGAATACTAAAGAAATTGCTGCAGAAGCAATTCAACGTGGAGCTAATATGGCAATTGTAGCCGACCATGAATTACTCGGACATTACAAATGGGAAACTTACTCCAAGATAACCATGGAAATTATTGAGGAATACAAACCCAGTAATTTGATATTTGGAGCGAGTCCAAATGGACGAGATCTTGCAGGTCGTCTTGCAGTCAGAGCTAAAGCAGGTTTAACAGCAGATGTTGTAGAGCTTGACATTACAAAAGATGGTTTAATGTTAGGTCAGGTCCCTGGTTTCGGTGGATCAATTTTAGCCGTTATTAAATGTGAAACAAGTAGACCTCAGATGGCAACCGTTCGTCCAGGTATCTTTGTTGCCAAAGAGCCTGATACTAAGAACAAAGGTAAAATTAAAAACTTCAAAGTCAAACTCGAAGAGAGTGAGATTACTACTCATCTGATCAAGAAAGTGATTGTTGAGACTGAAGATATTTCAAAAGCCAAGAGACTCGTATCTGCTGGTAGAGGTGTCGGAAACGATATCACTTTGGTGAAGGAACTTGCTGAATTACTTGACGCATCAATTGGTCTTACCAGACCACTTTGTGATGATGGAGTACTCCCAAGATATCACCAAATAGGGTCCACTGGTGTGACCGTAAAACCCAAATTCACTTTGAATCTTGGGATAAGTGGTGCTATGCATTATACTAGTGGTATCAAAGATTCGGACACAGTCATTTCAATCAACACTGATGATAAAGCAATTATCTTTGATTATACTGATTACGGTGTAGTGGGCGATGTGAATGAGATTATGCCAAAGCTATTAGAGAAGCTGAAAGCAAAATTGTTACAGGAGGCTAAATAATGTCAGACGGATTGAATATTGTAGTAATGGTAAAAGTTGTACCTAAATCAGATCAGGTTAAAATGGACCCTGAAACGAACGCATTAATCAGAAATGTCGAATCGATTATCAACCCACCTGACAAGAATGCAGTGGAAGTTGCTGTTTCTTTGAAAGAGAAATATGGAGGGAAAGTTACTCTAATGTCAATGGCACCACCCTTTGTGGATGATTTCATGAGACTCATGATTGCCATGGGTGCAGATGATGCTATTTTATTAAGTGATCGTGCTTTCGCAATGGCTGATACTTATCCAACTACAATGGTTTTGGCAGAAGGTGTCAAGAAGATGGGAAATGTTGATTTAGTTATCTGTGGAGTAGAATCTGCTGATGGAGGAACCGGTAATGTACCCCCAGGACTCGCAGAATGGCTCGATTTCAGTCAAGCAACTTATGTTGAAGAAGTAGACTACGATGCTGCAGATAATCGTTTTATTGTAAAAAGAGCAACTACCAGTGGAGAGGAAATAATTTCAATTCCAAAACCAGCTGTACTCTCAATTGAACTAGGAGTTAATAGTCCACGGTTCCCTGATTTTGCCATGAAAAAAGAGCTTGATAGCAACTACAAATTGACAATCTGGGACAATAAGGAATTTAACCTCGATCCTGAGGTCATTGGATTGCCAGGTTCATTAACCATAGTTGATGGCATGGTTCAGGGTAAAACTCGTGAGAGAAAGAAAATCTTTCTTGATGGCTCATCCGATGAGATTGCAGAGAAATTATCTGAAATCTTACTTGAAAATATGTAAGCCTGCTGAAACAATTTGGAAATTCTAATTCAAATTAAGTTTGTAAAATAATAAATTAGTATACAGATTAATCAATTAATATCCTATATCGGTTAAAATTCTTAAAATTATCACTTATATATAAATCAATCACTCACTCGCTCAATCCGATTCAAATAATTCTTTTATATACTAATTTACTATTTAATGTATAGAAATTCATATATCTCAAATGGGAATTTGCAAATGAAAGCCACAACAGTTCAAAATTTAAAACTCGTACTCCTAATGACATTTGTCCTTACAATTATAACAAGTCATCAACAGAGAACGATGGGAGATGATCTCGATCCAACTAATCTGATGTTACATGACTCGATTTTTATTGATGGAAATGATGACTTTCGTACAAAGGCTGCAGAAGAGGGATGGCAAGGTAGTGGATCAAAAGACAAGCCTTACCAAATTGAAAATTACTATTTCGATGGAAACAATCAATTAGATGAATATGGGTACATTCTAACTTGGGATTTGATAAATCACATTGAAATATCAAATTCCAATTTGTATGTGATTATACAAAATAATTACTTTGAAGATGGAATTGAGGGAATTGTCATCATTAACTCTGCTAATATTATTATCAAGGGAAACATAATAACCGGGATGTCAAATGGCATTTCAATTATAAATTCACATAATATACGGGTATTAGAAAATGTTTTCTCTCAGATATATCTTATTACAACTTCGATTTATGTTTGGGAGATCCCATATCACAGAGAAATTTTATATAGAAGTGCTTTGAATATAGAGTCATCATACCAGGTATATGTAATAGAGAACAATTTCAATAATATCGAACCAAATGATATGATGCTATCGATGGATTGGTCGAACCGGATTCGCATTACTTATCCTTATGCAATAGATTCAGATCACTCGAATTCGAGTTATTTATTTATTTGGAATAATTCCTTTACAAATGTCTATCATTGTATTGTTGGGAATTATCAATATTCGCAAATTATTTCAAATCAATTTTCAAATATCGGTTCAGGTATTAGATTTTATGAATCCTCAAACAATTTGATAATGGACAATGATTTCAATAATATTCATGAACCATTTGGACTCAATACTGATCAATATAGTCTATCCACAGCAATAAGCTTTCCGCGAGATACTATGGCAGGACCTATGAAGGAAGGGTCATCAAATAATAGTATAATTGGTAATTACATTGAGAACGCTGAGAGAGGAATATATATTAATCAATTCAAAGGCTCTAATACCACTATCATGGGTAATGAGATCCAAAACACCACAACGTCGGGAATTTTTCTAGGGTATCGAGGTAGTGACTGGCCTTCTTATAATTTCAATGAAACTCCTCTACTCCCTGATATGATTACGGATAACATATTAAGTAATGGCTATCTTGGTATTCATGTTTCGGCAGACGAAGAAGTTGAAGGTGCAGCGAAGTATTTTCTACGAGGTAATATAAAACAAAACAATTTCATTGATAATGACAATCAAATTTTATTTACAGAATATGATTATGACATCTCCTCAGGTCAAGAAGAAGAATACACTGGTGCGATTGCAGCAGACCAAATAAACTATAATCATTGGAGTGATTATACATCTCCCGATACTGATGGTGATGATATTGTCGACAACCCATACCCAATCTCCACAGGTTCGGATAATTCTCCAAAGGTTACACCCTTCAATATTGATAGAGAAGCAATTAATGAATTGTATTATCCAGATGATTACAAAGCGTCAAAAGATGTTAGCTCAAGTGATGAGCCACTAGAAGAGCAACTCATCATTTCAAACACTAAATTAGCTGCAGCAGGTATTGGAGTTCTGACCTTTATCGGTGGTGGTTCTTACTATTACTACCAAAAAGTTCCAAGAAGCAGCCTTAAAATTTCATCTCAAAAAGGTGTAGACGGTATTATTAGTTCAATTTTCTCTTCAAAATCGGCAGGATTCTTGGTACTTGGAAGTAAAATAGTAAATCACGATGATTTATCTGATGAACTAAAAAAGGCGATCCCCGATAAACTATTGGAATATAAATTTTTAATGAATCCAGTTAGATTGTCAATTTGCAAACTTCTAATCGATAGTGTGGATCTTCCCTCAAAAAATATTAAAGAAGCCCTGGATGTATCCTGGGACAATTTTGGAACTCATTCTAAAGCACTAAGAGATGAAGGTTTGGTTGAAACATATTCCAAATTTGTAGATGGTATAGAGTCTCAGATTATTAGAATAACGCCAGAAGGAGAGAAAAGTTATAATGAATTAATAGGGATTCTTCAGGAATTATTCGATAATAATTATTTGTACTCAACCTATTTGGATACTATAACCAAAATGCCAGATACTTATGATCAACCTATGCAATAAAACTAGAGAAAGAAATTAAATCTTCTTTGCTGGCTCATCAGATGAAATAATTTCTATACTGAGATTACTCTTTCTATCCCAGGAATTCCATCAAAATCACTATCAGTTGATAAAATTTTCTTTTCTGAGTTGTTTATCATAGTTTGAAGATGAATACAATCTCTAGGAAGCAAATTGTATTCATCCATAAGCAGCGGTATTTTTCCAACAATATTTTTATCTACCAAAATAATTTGCAAATTTTCGAAACTAAGCATCACTTCATTTACCTGCTTAA
>JAAFKL010000086.1 GCA_021399405.1 Candidatus Heimdallarchaeota archaeon
CTCTAAATTATCATTTTGATATTGATGAAAAGGTGTATGTTCAATTAACCAATTCACAATTTTCCCAATTAATTTTGAATCTTGTCATAAACTCCTCCCGCGCTTGTTTAGATACAGATGCCGAAATATGCATATCTAGTCAAGTGGTATCCAAAGATGAAATAAATCTCAATGCACCCAACACTCTTTTTGAAGGGGAAGTTAAAAACTGTGATTTTGTAAATATCCAAATAAAGGATAATGGAATTGGTATGGATGAAGTTATGATAACTAGGATATTTGATCCCTTCTTTACAAATACAAAAGGAGGGAGAGGATTGGGTTTATCTGTAGTCCAGGGTATCGTCTTTCAGAATAGGGGAGTGATACAGGTGAACTCATCATTGGGTAACGGTACTTCGATTAACATTTACTTACCACTGACAAAATCAACTATTGCGAAGAAAGATATGAAAGGTCAAAAAAATGATATTATTCTCATGAGTAAAACCATATTGCTTTGTGAGGATGATCCTGCAGTAAGAAGGATAATCACCACCATGTTAAAGAGGTTAGAACATGTAGTAATTGAGGCTGAAGATGGAGTAATCGGTATTCAAAAGTTTGAAGCGAATATGAAGGAAATAGATCTAGTTATTCTTGATCTAACCATGCCAAATATGTCTGGAAAAGAAACATACAATCTCCTTATTCAGTTGAAAAATGATATACCCATACTAATTTCAAGTGGATATTCTGAGGAGAGTATCTCGGAATTCACAGATTACCAATTTGTAGATTTTCTTCAAAAACCCTATAAATTGGCAGATCTAAATAGTAAAATCAAAGATATTCTAATGTTGTAATTTTTTCTTGACTAGGATTGATTTGTTGTAAGATTTTATTATTAATATATTTTATTTGAATCTATTTCTTTCTTCTAAGATTGAATATGCCTATACTAATCAGTGACAATATCGAAAACAAGATATAGAATGGTGTTTCCTCTGTTGTTGAGCTACTTGGTGTAGTCTGCTCTGTAGTGCTTGTTGTCACATCCGTAGTAGTTACTACTGGTGTGGAAGCAAATTCACCAAGGAAGAAATGGAAATTGTAAATAGTTTCATTTCCTTCCTCATCAGCGGCAGATATAGATAAGATGTATTCATGACCAGTTGGCTCAGTGAATAATGAGGAATATATTAAGAGATTAAGACTAAATGCATCTTGAACATAAGCTTTATTGATCTCTTCCTTTATATCTACTCCATCCAAAAGAATGTTCATAACATTTAAGCCGAGTTGAGAAATGTTATCCTTGACCTCGAATTTTAGGATTAAAGAATTACCCTCCACAAAGGTTGTACCATTAACCAAATCAAATGGAATTATGGTTGGAGCTTCTGTATCCACCTTAATAGACCATGCAGCATAATCTGAACCATATGCAACTTGCAGGTTGTGATATCCTTGATCAGTGGCATCATAGCTAAATTCCCAAACATCACCACCGATAGCTGTTGGTGTGATATCCATTGAGGATAACCATTGATTACCTTTTCTTTCAACTACAGGAGTCGTAGTGACTGGAACACCATTTTCAAGTACCTTGAATTGACCAGTTATTGTGGTACCACTTACACTGGATGATATATATTTAACCTGCGTATCAACCAGAAACCAGTCCCAAAGATTTGACGCAAATATTTTATCATTTCCTTTGGCCAGGTATAATCCTTTAATTCCTGAATTATCCATCCAGAAATTGGTACTTGTTACCAAAACTCTTCCCGCACCGTTTAATTGATCATTGATGGCAGTTGTTATTTTGGATCCAGATCCCACAACCGCCTTGGCATTACCTGAAACTGAAAGATAATTTCCAAAATGAGTTATGTATTGGGCACTGCCCACAGGACTGCTGAAATTTGAAGTCAGCACAGTCGAAGCAGCGGCGGGAGTGGGTACTGCTGTGTTACTTGCCAGTATGTCAAAGTTGGACAATAATCTGTTCGCTTCTGTTGCATTAGTTCCTTGATATCCATAATCAGGCTCTGTAAACTTGCCATTAAAATCTACAAGAAGTTTACCTCCCGAGTTGACAAAGTCAGTGATAGCAGTTATTTCAGCCGGAGTCATTATTTCCGCTATATATACATCTTCCGCTCCGTATGATCTTCCAAAAGGATCGGGCATCCACATGATATCATAATCTGCAAGAACGGCAGAGGTTATCTCACCTGCATATTCAGTTACCCAAATTCCTTTTGAAAATGCTAGATCTATCATTTCACCAGTATTACTACCACCAATAACATCGGAACCAACAGAGTCCCACCATGTGTGTCTATGATCCAACAATGCTCTGGCCTTAGCAACTCCAGATACTGTTATCGAGTAATGAGCTGTGAGTTTGGCTTTACTTCCAAGACTAACGGTTAAATCACCACTATAAACGCCCTCTGCGACACCTGTTGTATCCACATCCAGGTATAAATTTTGCGAATCGAGATCTGGATTAATAGTTAAAGGATCAAAGGACATAATAGTTGTGATATCACCAGTGAGTTCAACATTAGTCAATCCAGCGTGAGATGATATTAATGTAAATGGAATCTTCAAAGTCAAATCTTTAAAGAGTGTTTTAACAGATTTGTAAGGTAGTGTTCCAATTCTTGGAGACATTTCTAATGCCATAGGAATACTATCAGGCCCAATTTCGGCATTCAGAATATTTTGCCAACTATCAAAAGTTTGAATTCTTCCTTTACCCTGTGTTAATTCATCATATCCCTGATTAGTTGCATTATTCATTAACACAGCCTTAATCAATCCAGGATTATATGGAATTGCATTAGCTCTCAATGCTGATATGATTGTAGCTACAGCACCAGCGGTCATTGGCGATGCCATACTTGTACCGGAAAATGCAGCATAGTTTCCATCCACTGTTGATGAGATAATGTCAACTCCAGGAGCAACAACATCTGGTTTATAGATAAAACCAGCCATTGGACCTCTGGATGAAAATGTTGCTATTTGATTAGTAACATGACTAGCACCAACGGTGATTGTATCAGCAGCAAAACCTGGTCCACCTGTTATGGTGGAATATTCAGGACCCGAATTCCCTGCCGATGAAATAGAAATTACATTAGCTTCAGCCAATTTTGATATAACAGCATCATAGTTGCCACCTCCACCCCAAGACATGTTAACAACATCTATTGTCTCATTATTGGCCACCAACCAATCAAATGCACCTAACCAATCACCCACTATTGTCCCTTCAACGTCTCCACAGCCGACACTAACAGCGACTAATTGAGATCCAAAAGCAGTTCCTCTGAGCGATAAATCCGTAGATCCATCTAGCTTTTTACCAGTTGCTGCAACAATCCCACCGACATGAGTACCATGATCACTACAAATTGGATAGGTTACACCACCTACAACATTAAAATTGACTGATTGGTTAATCTGACCTTGCAGACCCGGATGTCCTGGTGAAACACCATTATCAAAAATTGCTACATTAACTCCAGTACCATTATAACCAGCATTCCACATAGCATTCACATCTATCAAGCCCTGTTCTTCCACACTATTATCTAAAGATAGGATGGGTACAGCTTCCACTGGGTCAAACCTAACATTGTCAAAATCGGACATTTTGAAAACCTTGTTTGGAATAATTTCCTTGAGTTGATCAAAAATTCTTAAGCTATCTTGCATGACTACAGCTTCTAAATGATCATAAGCACGCAGATACTCAGCCTGTTTAAGATCATGGTAATCCACAGAATTCTCTGCAAATACAACATACTCTACTATCGGATTATAGTTTTGGTATGCATCCTGTTCTATCAGATCATCTCTTGGTGAGTATTCCGAGAATGAATCGGAGATAATCACACTAGAAGATCTCTGTTCCCCTGTAACAAGGAGGAGAGAAGAGGATAGTAATAAAAGTACGACAAATACTGACTTATTAAACTTCATAAGTTTCACCTATTAGTTCTTATGGGGATCTATTTGAAATGTTTAAAAACATTAAGAGACTAGAAAGGTCGAAACTATATATTTTAAAAATGGATTAAATTTTAACTATTTTTTCAATAATAATATAATTAATAAATTTATTAATTTAACTAATTAATCTGGTTGCAATTAATATTATAAATTCTACATATCAGCTAGTTCTTCGGTAGGAATATGAGTACCAGCATCAATTTCATTGGCAAAGTGACAGGCCACAAAATGCTCAGGCTTATACTCGGTCATTTGTGGTTCCAATAAGAAACACAGTTGTCTTACATATCTGCATCTTGTGCAAAATCTGCATCCATCTGGGGGATTGATAGGGGTTGGTACCTCTCCTTTGAGTGTAATTCTGTTAACTTTAACTGTGGGATCAGGTACGGGGATAGCACTCATCAGAGCCTGGGTGTATGGATGCATGGGGTTGCCATATAAATCATCTACAGTTCCTAGTTCCATAGTTTTTCCAAGGTATAACACCATTAATCTGTGAGATACTTTCTTAACAACTGATAGATCGTGGGCAATGAAAACATATGAAAAACCGAGTTCATCCTGCAATTTGACTAATAGATTGATGATTGAAGCTTGTACACTTACATCAAGAGCCGATACTGGTTCATCTAGAATAATTACTTGAGGTTGAAGAGTCAAAGCACGAGCAATACCCACTCTTTGCTGCTGACCACCTGATAATTCATGTGGATATCTATAAGCATGGTGAGGGGATAGACCAACTCTCATCAGGAGATCACGCACTATACTGTATTTCTCCTTCTCATTTACAAGATTGTGAATTTCTAGAGGTTCAAGAATACTTTGCATCACAGTAAAACGAGGGTCAAGGGATGCGGCAGGATCTTGAAACACAAGTGTTAGATCTTTTGCTACTGCTCTCAATTCTTTTCCAGATTTTAATCGTAAATCCTCTCCATTGAACCAAACCTCACCTGCGGAGGGTTTATCCAAGAATGTAATTGCACGAGCGAGTGTACTCTTCCCACAACCACTCTCACCTACAACTCCCAAGGTTTCACCTTTCATTAACTCAAACGATACTCCATCAACTGCTTTGATGTCTGCGATTTTACGCTTTAGAAATACTCCGCCCTCTACTGGAAAATACTTGCGTAGTTTACGTATCTCTAAAACAACATTTGGATCAGTCGGTGGTCCACTTTCAGCTACTACTTCAATATTCTCTACTTCTTGTTCTGCCACTTGTATACCTCTCAAGATGTATTTTTTTTTGGACGTTTTTAAGATATTAGATGTAATTTTGTCTCTAAATATGCTCTAA
>JAAFKL010000087.1 GCA_021399405.1 Candidatus Heimdallarchaeota archaeon
GATTTGGAGCACTGATTACTCCTACTGATAAACAAATGAAGATTAATACTAATTTTAATCCACGTATTCGGGACATACTAACAATATTGAAAAGAATTTAATATATAAATTGTTGTGAATTTTGTATTTGATTATTTGAGAATTATCCTAGTAGAAATCTCAGCATATTGATTTCTAAGATATTTGAAATAATCATATTTGACGATTTATTTGATCCCAAAAGTGATATTTGCCAAGGTTTCACTCAGAGACCAAAATTTGTTTTGCAGTTCTGTATCATATGATATTTTGCTGGATCTTGTGATTTGAGAATTATTATAATATTTTCCAGATACTGTATCTAAATCTGGTGAAGTGACCATGAATTCTAAAGTCTTTGAGGATGTGGGACCAGATCCACCCCAAAATTCTCTGAGCAGTTTCGTATTAATTACTCCAGGGTGAAGAGTATTTACAGTGACATTGGTTTCCTCTAACAAATCTGCCAATTTATAGGTAAACAGGATATTCAACAATTTTGTAATGCCATACATACCTGTTGGAGTAAATTGTTTTTCTCCTTGCAAATTATTGAGATCTAAGGATGAACTGTGTAATTGTGAACTAACATTTATTATTCTACTTGGATCATTATTACGTACCAAAGGAAGTATTCGTAGTGTAAACAAAAACATTGATAAGTGATTGATCATAAATGTTCTTTCGTATCCATCTTCTGTTAATTTCCTCTTTTTCTCAATGACTCCTGCATTATTAACAAGGATATCGATCTTTTCAAATTTGGATAGAATTTCATCAGCCATTGCATTAACATCAGAAATAGATGATAAATCCCCATTGACATATGTAACTTCACAATTAGGGTTGATAGATTTTAGCTTTGCAATTAGATTCTGTCCTTTTTCTAGGTTCCTCCCATGAATAATAAGGATGAAATCTTTGTTTGCCAAAGATAGGGCTAATTCCTTTCCAATCCCATCGGTCGATCCTGTTATGAGAATTGTTTTTGATTTGGACACATTTATCATTTAACTCATTTCTAATATGATTTTCCGTTTTGGCAATTTTTCTTTAGTGTCTTAAATGAAGTATCAAATGAATTAGTCAATAATTTATCTTTTCATTTTTGAAGTAAAAACAAGAATTAAGTAAATACAAAATGATGAATATTTACTATGTTTTGGATAATCTTATTTTCCTCAATTATTGTGGTTTATGGTGTTTTCTCTATTTTTATGTTCTTCATGCTCAATTCCAACATTCTACCTTTCAGACGATTTGCAAAATATGAACTAGAAATTCCTGCCAAACTAAAATATATGGATAATGGAAGAATTGCATATTGGGAAGCCATACAGACAAAAGAGGAAAGAAATGTGATTCTACTCCATGGGTTTACAAGGAACTCGGGTAGGATGAATAGCCGCGCAAACATTTATTGGAAAAGAGGGTATAATGTCTATTTTATTGATAATCGAGGCCACGGTAAAAGTAAATCAATTCTTTTTCCAAGTGGATTTCAGTATTCATTCATCGTTAGAAAATTCATTAAACAGAAAAAAATCAAGAATCCGATACTACATGGTGCTTCCATGGGTGGGATTGCATCGGCATATGTTGCTCAAAAAGAACCTGGATTAGCTAAATTCATAATTTGTGAAGCTCTCCCACATAATTTTGATCAGCTTTATCCAGATATGATGGAATTTATGAAAATACCCATCACACTTTTCCCTTGGATGGATTGGTTATCAAGAAAAATCGTTTGGAGACAGTTCAAAGGCAAGGATGCAGAATATGATTTAACTGATATTACATGTCCAATGTTTGTGATGAATGGGGCAAAGGATCTTATGTTTAAACCTGAATTTCATTTTGATAGGATTGTGGAAGAGTTAGGAGAACGAGAAAACTTTTCTTCATGGTTGGTTCCTAATTCACTACATACTCGAATGGATGGGCATCCCAAATATGAAGAAAAATTGGTAGAATTTGTCCAATCGTTTGAATAGCTGATAGTATGAGAATCACAATTATCGGTTATGATGATATATTCGTTGATAGGTTGTATTCAGAGCTTAAGAAGTTAAACCATCAAGTAAATCGAATTGATCTGTATATATCCAATCTTACTAATGATATGTCAAGAGAAAGTAACGAGATCAGAATATTAGAATTGAGAAATTTCCATGATTTGACAATAGAAATAGTTGAATTCGAACCGGATATAATTGTGTATATTCCAATGGATCCAACAATAAAAAGTGAAGACGAACTTAATGAAATCGATGATATTATCCATGTAGAGCTAATTGAGCATATTTTAGAAACTGCTCGAGTTGTTAATAGTAAAATATGTTATTTCGATCTGAATAATAAAAGGAATAACCTTACACAACTAAGTGTAGTATTAGTCAGTGAGTATTCACAAACCGCCATAATTATGACCAAATTAACTGAAATAGACTATCCTACAATAATGAGAAAGATTCTATTCAAATAATATCAAACAATAAACATAATCGCAGTATGTTAATAAGTCAAACAAACTTATAAATTGCAATGGAAAGCTTGAAAGAAAACTTATCAACCCAATTTGGAGCACTTAAGGTCAAACTTAGAAGAGTACAACCAGTTGAATTTGGGATTGCATTTATCATTTTTATCCTTGGAATGATTCTTTCATACAGGGAGTTTAATGATGACGGAAACAATTTGTACTATCTCTGGCTCTTAATATTTGTTGGAGTAGTATTAGGATCATATATCTGGATAAAAGCAATAAATCGATTTTTCGGTTCATTTACATTTTACATTGTAGAGCACAAATGGGTACGTAAAATTATTGCAGGAGGAAGTTTTAGCTATTATGAGTATCAAGACCCAGCAAAGCAAAAGAAATCTAGCTTATTTCTTGACCCTATTAGTCAAGTAATTACTTTGCTACTGGCTTTTGTGGGAATGTCAGTATTTTTTATGGGTATTCTTGGACCTGATGCTGCAGACAATCCTTTAATTTGGGGTGCATTGGCAATTTTGGTACCATTAATAGCTACACCCTTAATTCCTGTTTATTGGGCATTGGCTTCAACAAAGGTCAAGGCATATGCAAATGGGAATAATACTACTTGGATGGTTGGAAAAAAATACAAGAATCGATTTAATTCAATTATTACTATTGGAGCAATATTTTCAAATTTGAGAGATTCTGATACTGGGGATCTTGTTGACCAAATAAAAGTTTTCTTAGAAGTGGTTAAAGTAGGAATTCTAATACTTCTAATTCCCACAAGTATATTTATTATAATTTACTATGGTTGGTTTAAAGAAGAATTAAGTGGAAAATTAAGGGAATCCTTATCGCTGAAAACCTATGAAATTGTTTTGAAAGAACATGATGCACCTGAATCTGATGATAATGGAGAAGGTGCTGCTACAACCGAAGAGGTAGTTGAAACTGACGAGGAAGAAAGTGAGGTAGATAGCTTTGAAGAAGATCTGGAAGAAATAGAAATTCCTGAAGAGGAGGAAGAATTAGGGGAAGACGCTGAAACTGAAACTGAATCTGTTGAAGAAACTGAGAATGTTGAGGAAGAAGAGATTGAAAATGAACCTGATTCAGAAGCAGATGAAGAATTAGAGGAAGAAGAAACAGAATTACCTGAAGATGAATAATTCCATTTTCTGAAATGATAAGCACTTGACCAATTTACTATATTATTATGGAACGGAAGTCCACAAATTTCGATTGGGCTTCCACTTTTTTTGATCCTACACAGATTAAGTATAAATAATATAGTGAATGACTGGAAACATGAGATGGAATTCATCCATTGGAGTAAATTTAATTCTAGGGATTCTAATACTAGGATCGTTAGGGTTAATAAATAATAATCAATCGTTGATTGTAAATAATAATTTCGATGATCAGGGGTTTAAAACAGAAGATTCGAGTGATGTTATCGAAATCGTTATTGATGGTAATAACCAACCAGTCAATCTTGATTTACCTAAACTTCGAGAGGATTTAGGAATCGGTAATGGGATTCAATTAAATGTTCTTGTCGATGGTGCACCGGGATCAATCATTGAGAACCTTGTATTAGATAATGAAAATATTGAATTAAGCAATAGTGATTTCTCGATAATTAGGAATAATGAAATAAGCAATGTTAAGACTACCGAAGAGGATGCAGGAGGAGCAACTGCATTTGGAATCAAGGTTTATCGTAGTGCAAATGTCACGGTAGTAAATAATAAGATATCAAACATAAGTGCAGGAGCAGTAGTTGATAGGTTGGCAAATCCAGTTGGATGTGTTTTAGGAGTTTGTACTTCTGATGCAAGGGGTATTTGGATCGATCAAGGTGAAGATATAATTATTGCAAATAATACGATTAATAATATCGTATCGAATTCCAGCTATTATGTTGAAAATTATGCCTATGGTATTCAAATGACTGCCAGTTATAATGTGACTGTATCCAATAATACCATTTCAGGTGTTAATGTTGATTCAACACTTAACAACAAACAGGCTCGTCCAAAGGCATACGGAATATATGGTATGGGAACCAATCTACCAAATGGTAAATTATGGATTCACAATAACACGGTGAAGGATGTTTCAGTTAAATTACTAGCCGGATCCTTGTATCTCTCTGCATATCCAACTTCCGAGGCTCATGGAGTATATGTTGATTATCTGAATGATACAACTATCTCGAATAATATTTTTGATAATATTACATCAGTTATGACTCACAATGTTGGTAAACACACTAACGCTCATAGTTATGGTGTTTACTTAGGCCCAAATGATCTTGATAGGCTCAACATTTCAAATAATATATTTTTAAATATCAATTCAACTTCTTATGAGATTGGAGGTCCATTTGTCAATTATATACCTTCAGCCCATTCTTGGGGAATATTTACAGCTAGTAGATCCATTGCAAATGCATTTTTAGCCCCAGTAATATACAACAACGTATTTCAAGGATTATTCAGTGTGGCAAATCAAATGGCCGCTTCCACTGGAATGTATTTAACTGCGATAAATGGGTCAAGTATAACAAATAATACTTTCAATTCCTTAACTGCTAAATTATACAATTCACTAGATGGACAATGGCTTAGCTCTAAGTTAACTAACGTATTTGGTATATTTATTAGTGGAGGTGATGGTGTAGTAATTGACAATAATCGAATAGGTTCATTTGTTTCTATTACTGACGATAATTCAATAATTAGGCAAGCAGAGTTCATCGGGATTCGTGTAGATACCGTTACAAATTTGGTGATTGAAGGCAATGTAGTTGAAGATTTCAAATGGGAGGGGACTTTCATGGCAGGTGCCTTTGCAAGAGGTCGTTTCATACATATATTCCAAAGTGATGACGCTTTTGTGCAAGATAACTTCTTACGTGGCTTTGCAATATCGCAAACTGATAATGTGGAATTATTGATGGATGGGATCAAAATTGAGTATTCAGACAATACTGAAGTTATATCAAACTTGGTGGGAGTTGGTGTTTCAAATCGGTTCCATGGAATTGCGATGCATCACAGCCACTCAGTTAATTTAGCTGATAATGTAGTATATGGATCTGAAGTTCGACCAACATATGATTTTGCTAACGTTCTAGAACCTGAAGTGAATTTTGACGTATTTTTCTATAATAGTATAGATGCCACAATAACAACCCAAGCAGCTTTGATGACGAGCATTTCTTACTTCAATGATTCACATTCGTGGACAAATTTGAATGTGAAAATGGATGGAGTTCAGATTGGCAACGATGAAACCTCATCTTATTATTTACCTTTAGTAATAGATACTGACCACCTCACACTGGGTACCTACAGTTTTACCATTGAATCTGATTTAGGAACCGTATACAGTGCTATTGATGTTACAATTACTGGAGACAACTCAGCACCATTCGTTACTCAACTCCCTGATTTAACATTTGAACAGGGTATTTTACCTAAATCAATAGGATGGACTGCAAAAGATAGTACGCCTACTACATACAGAATTCTTAGAAGTAATGTAGAAATGGTTACTGGTACTTGGGCTTCCAATGTTCCGGTTATATATGATATCTCAAGTGTAAATATTGGAATTTATAACTTCACAATTGAATTCACTGATGCAGCAGGTAGAAAAACCTCAAGTGGTCTTATTGTTGAATTTCTAGCAGATACAACTGCTCCAAAATTATTGGAAAAACCTGGTGCGATTTTAGTTTCCAATCAGGGATCAACATTTATTTTGCCGTTCAACGCAAGTGACAATCATCCAAGCAATTATGTTGTTTATAAAAATGGAACTCAAATAAATCAATCAACTTGGTTAAATAATGTTCTATTTCATCAAGAGGTTGATACATCAGTCGTCGGTGTGTTCAATTATACTATAGTCATATTTGACTCAAATAGTAAAGCGTTAACATACACCATGATTATTCATGTATTGCTGGATACAACGACACCCGGTCTTGGGCATGATGGGGATTTAAGCTTTACAAGTGGTGAACCTGGAAAATCATTAAGTTTCTGGATATATGAACAGAACGGTGGTACTTACACTTTATATCAAGATGATGTTTCCGTTGCTACTGGTCCATTAACTAATGATGATACTAATCTTATTTGGGATGTCACTAATCTTGCTCCTGGCACATATAATTTCACTATAACCGCAACTGATAGTGTCGGTAATTTTAGTTGGACATATCTCATCGTTACGGTATTCGCAGACGCATCAAACCCAACAATTGTTTGGAATCCATCAATCACAATGACAGAAGGAGACACAAATCAATTTGTCAGATTCACTGGATGGGACAATAATCCTGGTATCTATGAACTGTACATGGACGATGTATTGGTAGATTCTGGGACTTGGGTAAGTGCTGTAGAAATAACATATAGTTTAGATGGATTGACTGAAGGAAGTTATAATTTCAGAATGGAAATAACTGATTCTGCAGGAAACACTGTTAAAGCTGATACATTTGTGACTGTTCTCCCTGTAAATACCCAACCCACAGATACGGAACCCACTGACACTGGACCTTCAGATAGTTTCACTGATGAAGGAGACGATAGTGCAGGATTTCTACCAAGTCCTCCTGTAAATATCCTTGCAATATTTGTGATGTACTTCATTGTAAACGTTCATCGAAGAAAGAAAAAAAATAGTTAAATAGAATCTAACTTTTTCACAATCTAAAATTCAATCTATATCAATATTAAATTACAAGTCATATAATCATTAGACATGGACTTAGATACCAAATATCAAAATTTACCTAAAGAGCACACATGCGATAATTGTAACAACCTTACTACAGCACCCATGCATTGTGGCCATGCAATGCATCTGGAAAATAACGAAAATACTGAGTGGGTTTGCTGGATGGGAGTAAAATGCGGACGCAAAGATTATGATGCCTGTTGTGCCACTTCATCCCTTCCAATTCAAGAATCTTTAGGATATTAATTTTGTTTTTTATTTTTGCAGATAACGTCTGCTATACGCAAATCGTGAAAATCACTGAAAGATAATAAGTTATTTTGGTCTGCTCTAGAAAAAAAAAATCAGTAGACTTGAAACCCCACATATACAATAATAATTCAATTTTAAAGATCGATCATTGACCATTTATTTTACAATTGGTAGGGAAAGACAAAGCAAAAACTAATTCTTAATTAACCTAACCTTAATAAGTGGGATTCCTAGACTAAAATGTAGTATTATGAGTAATCCTTCAGAAAATGCGACTTTTGCCAGAACAATTAAATTACTAGTTGCAAATTTGGATAAAACTAAGGAAAGGATTCAAGAGCGCTTTCACCAAGTCGATGAACGATTTGACGAACTTGAAAAATTAATGAGCTCTTTACAACAAAATGTCCGTCCAAAAGCTGATGAAAACTCAAAAACATTCGAATCAAAAATTTCTGAACTGACCGGAAAAATTGAAGGGTTAGAAAGGAAAATTCAAGATTTAGAAAGAGGAGCCATTATTAAGGGGAGCGAACCCGAGGTCGTTTCTACACCCTCGATACCACCCGCTCCAGCCGCAACAGCTCCAAAACCAACTGCTGCAACTCCTCCGCCTCCAAGTGCAGATAGTATTCCTTCACCTGGTGGAGCACCCGCACCAAGCCCTGCGCCGGCTCCATCTACAAAAATGGAAATACCTCCTCCTCCGGGAGCCTCTGCACCAGCACCTGCACCAAGCCCTAGTATGACGGCACCCGCTCCTGGTTCTGCACCTGCACCTACCAGTATGACGCCACCAGCTCCTGGTTCTGCACCTGCACCTACCAGTAAGACGCCACCCGCACCAGCTCCTGGTTCTGCACCTGCACCTACTAGTATGGCACCACCTGCACCGGCACCCGTGCCTGGAACTACAACAAATGCAAGTTCTGCACCCATTCCTGGGTCTAGTGGAGGTACCATTAAGAAAAAGGAATCAATATCAATTAAAGATAATAAATCTGAGAAAGATCAATTACTTGAAGCATTGAAACAACTTGAAGGCATCTAAGGAATAAAATAAGTTTAGTAATTTTTATTTTTGATTAAAACTAGGCTATTTCTGCTTTTTTGATTTGACTATCAAACTCACCAGCATCGATTCTCTTTTGAATCTCACGAGGATCAACACCTTCAGTTGTAATACCCATAGAAACTGTTGTGCCCAAAACTTCCTTTGCTGCTGCTTTTAGTGAGGCTGCGAGTAAATCTGCTCTTTTTGCGTTGGCTACATTAAGAACTTGTTCAATGGTCAAATTACCAACTACTTCAGTACCTGCTAGACCACCACCTTTACTCAATCCAATTTCATTAAGCACTAAAGCTGATGTTGGAGGAAGACCGACTTCAATCTCATAAGTTTTGGCAGTTGTATTAACTATCACTTTAACAGGGACTTTCATTCCTTTGAATGTACTAGTGTTTTTGTTGATATCAGCAACAACCGCACCTAGATTTAGACCAAAGGGACCTAATGCAGGGGCGATAGCTCCTGATGGTTTTGCTTCACCTGCATCGACTAATAAACTGATTGTTTCTATTGTGTCACTACTCATAATCTCTCTACATGAAAGGTATGAAGAATTATTTTTAAACTATCGTTGTGAAACAAAATGCCTTCTTTTTTAGAAACAAAAATAAGGATACGGGCTACTTAAAGTGAGCGAGTTCTTAATCATTAAGCTCATCTAATAATTTCTTTCGAAGGCCGGCTATACTGGTTGAACGAACTTGACTAGGAGATGTTACTTTAGATTGCTTATCACTTACTTCTACATCAGAAGTTGGGGGTTTTGGATCTTCATTAGATAAAGCTAATTTTGTTTTGTAGAAGTCAAGATCAGCCAAATATTCGGTCTCAGTTATTTGACCACCCGTATAATTGTCATATTGTTTGTTTACCCAATTATAGAGCTGATTAATATCTAGTTTTTCAAGATCTTCTCTACTACTCATAATGAAATTGGATCTAAATCAGATATAAGGATATACAATTTCTTTTTGAATTTATGAAGAAACTCAGTTAAAATAACGCTCGATCTATTATCACATATCTTATCATTATGAATCTCAAATAAATATTGAATTTACTGATTTAACTTATCTGTATAATTTAAGTGCAAATGAAACTTTCAAATGTAGTTGATATGCTGTTCAAGTATCATGGATGCTTTAGATCTAGCAGATTATGCATTAACTCAAATGCCTGATGGGATCACTCTTGGCGAATTTAAATATATGAATACCAAAAGAGAATTAATCTCGACTAGAAATAATTCAGTAAATAGTATCTCCAACACAATAAATCGGGGATTTGGTATCAGGATATTATCAAATGGTGCGTGGGGATTCTCAGCTACAAATGATTTGACAAAAGAGTCCGTTAGTAATACAATTAAAAAAGCTTACTCAATCGCTGAAACTGCAAGGATGAGAAATCCAAATGCAACTTTAACTGATGAGCCAGTTTATGTAGATAAGGTTGAGAGTAATTTCAAAATTAATCCATTTGATGTAGAACTTGATGAGAAGATCGATTATCTCCTAAATTCAGCTAAAGTGGCGGATAAATTCCTTGAGATCAAATTTGTAAATGGATACTATGGAGCTCAAAGAGATGATTTGATACTATATACTACAGAGGGAACGAAAATTCAACAAGGTGTAACTTGGAACGGTTCTATTATAGTTAGTATTGCGAGTGGAAACAATGATACTCAAGCAAGGAAGTTCCCAGATGATTATTTCGCCACAGCAGGATGGGAATATGTAAGAGAATTAAATGTCCCAGAATCTATTGAAGAAATTTTCAAGGAACAAGTTAAACTGCTAGAAGCCCCATCAATGAAACCGGGTAAATCAACCATAATATTGGATCCAGCTCAACTTGGCATTCAATTGCATGAATCATGTGGCCATCCCTCAGAACTAGATCGATCATTAGGGTATGAGGCAGCATATGCGGGCACCAGCTTTCTGAGAAAAGAATTACTGGAACAAGATTTTAGTTATGGAAATGAACTTGTAAATATTAATGCTGACGCGACTATTGAAGGTGGATTAGGATCATTTGCCTATGACCACGAGGGAGTAAAAGGTAAAAATACACCGCTAATTAAAAATGGAAAATTAACAGGTTTCTTGACCAGTAGAGAAACTGCCCCATTGATTGGATTAGAACATTCTGGGGGCACAATGAGAGCAGAATTATTTGATAAATCACCATTGATTAGGATGACAAATATTGTATTTCAACCTGGCGAATGGGGATTTGATGAGATGATTGAAGATACAAAAGATGGATATTATCTAACAACAAACAGAAGTTGGAGTATTGATGATCTTAGATATAATTTCCAGTTTGCATGCGAGGTGGGATACAGGATTGAAAACGGAGAAATTACAGGATTAGTAAAAAATCCAACCTACACAGGAATCACAGATGAGTTTTGGAATAGTGTTTCTGCTGCCGGAAAGAAAGAACATATGAAGATTTTGGGTACGCCAACTTGTGGTAAAGGTGAACCTGGACAAACAATGTATACAGGTCATGGTGGACCCCCTGTAAGGTTCGAAAACGTAAGAGTAGGAATTTTGGAAAATTAGGTGAAAACATGAGCATAAATGAAAATCAAGATTTGATCAAACAGGTATCGGATGATCTTACCCGAAAATTGCAAAGTAATACTAACTTTGATGGGTTTGAACTTTTTACATTCATGAGAGATCACACATTAACTCGATATGCAAACAGCGTTATCCATCAACCTATGTCCTCAAAGGGAATATGGGCGAATATCAAGGTAAATTCAGGTAAAAAGGTTATCTCTACCAAAGCAACCATCGATGATGAATCAATTAATTTGATCATAGAGTCACTTGAAAAATCAATTAACAAGGCATCTGAAGTACCACATTTCAAGGGATATGCTAAATCTACTTCGACAAAAAATATTAATGCCACAGGGAAACTATGGAATGAGGCCGAAAGAGCGGAAGTTGTTGATCGTGTAGTTAACATTGGATATGAAATTGATCCTCGTGTTTTATTTTATGGTAAAGTTGAGACCCTAGGTTTTCATTTTGTTGTTTCTAATTCAAATGAGATATCCAAATCTCATTCCATTACTTACAATGATTTTAAGGTGATGGGGCTATTAGAGGAAAATGGTGATCGTGGATATGGCCGAGAAGTAGAATCTGCACGTGATCCAACAACAATAAACGTAGAGGAATTAACAAAATCAGCAACAAAAATAGCAGTAGATACCCTTCATGCTCAAAAAGTGGACCCAGGCGAATTTACTACAATTTTACGCCCACAGGCTTTGGCCGAACTAGCCAGATACACTGTATTTGATCTTGAGAGTTCAGCATTTCATCAAGGGAATTCACCTTTTACAGATAGGTTAGGTGAACAATTATTTTCAGAAAAACTTAACATCACTGAAGAACCATTCAATGAGGATATGATATTTGCATCTCCAATTGATTCAGAAGGAATTGAAAGGCAAAAACTAGATATCATTGAGAATGGCATCCCTAAACACGTATTTTACGATTTACTAAATGCAAGTGAGTTTTTGGATGAAGAAGTTTCCAATGGTTTCGCTGTTCTTCCTTATTCAGAGTACCTTTGGGGAGGACCTGATGCCATGGCAATGTCCGTAAAACCAGGTGATTCTACGGAGGAACAAATGATTGAAGATACGAGACGAGGTTTACTTGTACAAACATTTTGGTATAGTAATACAGTTAATGCAACTAAGGGAATTATCACTGGTTTGACTCGAGATGGATTATATTTGGTGGAAGATGGTGAAATTAAACATGCCGTTAAGAACCTTAGATATACCGATTCTTACCTTTCGTTCTTCAAGAATATTGATGCAATTGGTAAAGATACTAGTCAATTAGTTGCAGATTATAATGGATCAAATATTATCCCTTCAATGAAACTTGA
>JAAFKL010000088.1 GCA_021399405.1 Candidatus Heimdallarchaeota archaeon
ACAATATTGCCTTGGCTTTTTGTAAGAAATCAACAATCGGATCTATTAGACCCATCTCTCTGGTTTTGGGGACTCGCCCTAGCCGTTTTTCCAGGAATCTTGGGTCATGCAATTTATAATTTTTCTATGTCAAAATTAGATCCAATTGATGTTTCTATAGCTACCTTAGGTGAACCTGTACTTGGGAGTATTTTGGCATATGTCTTCCTTCATCAATTGTTGTCGAATTTACAAATAGTTGCAATGTCGTCCTTGATACTCGCAATTGGATTTACAATCAATATTTCAAATCGAAATGAGGACTAGATCACTTCTAATTCGAATCAATCGAATCTGTAGATGTTATTATGTTGGGTTATGATAGGAAAATAGATTTGATATGTAAACTAATACTTTTAATGTAACTTTGGATAATCCACTCGTATACAAATCCAATAGAGTCTTTTGTGTATTTGAAAGGTATTTAAAATATGTCATTAACCGGTCAGCCAATTATTATTCTTAGGGAAGGAACTGAAAGAACGAGAGGAAGAGATGCATTACGCAATAACATTACTGCTGCCAAAGTCATTGCAGAAGCCGTTAGATCTGCACTCGGCCCAAAAGGTATGGATAAAATGTTAGTTGATGGATTTGGTGATGTAGTAATTACCAATGATGGAGCAACAATTCTCAAGGAAATAGATGTACAGCATCCAGGATCTAAATTTATTATTGATTTAGCAAAGACCCAGGATCAAGAAGTGGGAGATGGTACAACAACTGTTGTAGTTATTGCTGGAGAACTTCTTAAAAGAGCAGAAGATCTTATTGACTTAGATGTTCATCCTTCAATCATAGTTGAGGGATACAGGTTAGCAATGAATGAGTCAGTCAAATTACTTGATGAAGTCGCAATCGAAGTAGACATCGGAGATAGGGAAATGTTGTTAAACAGTGCTTCTACCTCAATGTCTTCAAAAATAATTGCCGGAGAAAAAGATCTTATCGCAGAAATTGTTGTCGATGCAGCATTAGGTGTCTTCGAGGATGACAAAGTCGATATCGATGATATATCCGTAGTAAAAAAACAGGGAGAATCCCTAAAAGCAACTACATTAGTTCATGGGTTAATCCTTGACAAAGAAGTTGTGCATACAGATATGCCAAAAAGTGTTGAAGATGGTAAAGTTCTATTGCTTAATGTAGCATTAGAAACTGTAAAAACAGAATTCGACTCAAAATTAAATATTTCTTCACCTGAACAAATCCAACAATTCTTAGATCGAGAACAAAACTCACTAAAAGAAATGGCAGATAAAATAATTGCGACCAAAGCTGATGTAGTGTTTTGTCAAAAGGGGATTGATGATGTAGTACAACATCATCTTGCAAAAGCAGGAATCTTAGCTGTTAGAAGAGTTAAAAAATCAGATATGAACAAACTTGCAAAATGCACTGGTGCGACAGTAGTTAGTAATCTTACAGACTTATCTACCAGTGATACTGGAGATGCTGGTCATGTATTTCAATCGAAAATTGCTGATGATGATCTTGTTTTTGTCGAAGATACACCAAAGAAAAACGCATTAACCATTTTAGTTCGTGGAGGAACTGATTTTGTTCTTGATGAATACGAGAGATCAATCCATGACGCTTTATGTGTTGTACGTAATACTCTTGAAGACAAGAAATTAGTTGCTGGTGGTGGAGCCCCAGAATTATATATTGCTAACAAGTTAAGAGCCTTTAAATTGGATAAATCTGCAAAAATCCAATTAGCAATTGACGCATTTGCTAATGCAATTGAAATAATTCCAAGAACTCTAGCAGAAAATGCTGGGTTGGATCCAATTGAAATGATCGGTGCTTTGAACAATGCTTATGATGAAGGCAAATATAACTATGGTATTAATCCAGAAACTTCTGATATTACTGATATGAAAGAACTGGGAGTAACCGAACCATTACGTGTTAAACTTCAAGCTATTTTATCTGCATCCGAAGCAGCTACAATTTTACTTAGAATCGACGATGTTGTTTCAGCCAAAAATCTTGGTGCAGGTGGACCACCTGGTGGAATGCCTCCAGGTATGATGTAATAAAACTAAGAACACTATAATTTAGTCAGAATTAATCGAAACATTCGTTTATTAGTTATTTTATTAATTTTAAATTGTATTTATCTACGTCTAGGGGCTTTCCTAAATGGTTTTCCTCTTTTAGTTTTTCGTTTTAAAGGTTTCTTGCTAAAATAGGTAGAAGGTTTTTTCGTTGGTTTTCGTCTTCTTTGAAAGGGTGATTTTGAAGGTTCTTTGCTTTCTGGAAGCTCTCTTTTTACAAGAAAATCCGTTTTCAAGTTCTTTTTTATTCCATTGATATAAGCTGAATCTTCAGGTGTCGCTAAAATAATTGAAGTTCCTTTCTTGTTGATACGTCCAGTTCTACCTGCTCTATGCAAATAATCATCATAATTTTTTGGCACGTCAAAATTTATAATATGGCTAATATCTTGAATATCAATTCCTCTTGATGCTATATCTGTAGCAACTAATACATTTACTATCCCTGAGCTAAAATTTTCAATTGCTTTGTTCCTCTGTCTTTGAGTTAATCCCCCATGAAACTCTTCACAATCTAATCCCGCTTTTAATAGATTTCTCGTTGTAATTCTTGCCGCATCATGTGATCTCGTAAATATTAATACAGATTCAATTATACGCGTGTTTAATATTTCAATGAGAACATCAAATCTCTCTGCTTTGGTGACTTCATATATTTCATGTGTAATATTCGTCGGTGAAATAGATCTTCCTACTTCAACCAAATGAGATTTATTCTGCAATACTTTAGCCATTTGTTCAACTGGTGATGGAAGTGTGGAGCAGAACAACAAAGTCTGTCTTTTGTTTTTATGTGATAATTCTGCAAGTATTGATTTTATCTCAATTTGGAACCCCATAT
The DNA here is from genome assembly GCA_021399405.1 of Candidatus Heimdallarchaeota archaeon. Next base: position 2,944 of record JAAFKL010000088.1, read on the forward strand.
CAAGCATTCGATCAATTTCATCAATTATTAATACACCAATATTCTTAAGATTCATAACTTCATCGTCAATAAATTGATTCAAGCGACCTGGAGTAGCAACAATAATCTCAATCAATTCTTTGAACTGGCGTTTTTGTTTGTTATCCCTTACTCCTGCAACGATTGAAGTTGAAAAAACTTCAGTATTTTTGGTAACAAGTTTAATATTTTCCTGTGTTTGTTTAACTAATTCTCTAGTAGGAACAATAATTAGAATGGATGGATCATCATGTGTGATTTTAGAGTTTAGCAACCAATGAATGGCAGGAAGCAAAAAAGCAAACGTTTTACCAGTACCAGTCGGTGAAATACCAATGACATCCTTACCTGCCAAAATGCTTGGGATTGCTCGTTTTTGAATAGGGGTCGGATCAGTAATATCTTGATCCCTAAGTGCCTCGACTAACCTATAATCCAATTTTAATTCAGTAAATGTCATCTATAATTTCTCCAATTCAATCAATACTGCACCTTTACTAACTTGATCTCCTTCATTGATATTAATACATTTTATTACACCCGAAAATTTTGCAATAATTTTGTTTTCCATTTTCATTGCCGAAATTATCATGATAACATCTCCTAAGTCAACTTCTTGACCTTCTTTGACTAATATACTTGAAATTGAACCTGCTAACGGTGCCACAATGTTAAGATCTAATTCATCAATCCCACTCACTGCATTTACTAATGGGTCCTCAATCAAAACATCAATTGTATAGCCATGTAACTCAATCCGAACAATGTTGTTGCCGAGATCAATTACATCATCAATATTTGTATTTACGCCTTCTTTATCAATTATTTGATAATTTCCATTTTGATTCATAATACTATACTCTTTGTTTTTGAGCTTAATTGTGTCTTTGCTAATATAGATATCATCAGAAATATCATCTATTGTAGTTGTCAACTTCTTCATGATCTCACCTGTAATTCCATACTGATTTTCTCCAATTAGATGAACTGCCTTTATCAGTGGTCACTAAGACATCTCTCGATTTAATTGTGCTGGTTGCTGCCACTCTTGCAAGGTTCAATATATTTTCAGGTATCTCTTGATTGTAACTCTCCAGATAACGTGTGTGATAATTAAGATCAGAAAATTCTTTCTCTTTTAGGAGGTTTTTGATATAGGGAACTGTTGTATGTATCCCTGTGATAAGATAATTATCAAGCGCTGACACTAATTTTCTAATGGCTGCAGCACGATTGGGGGCATAAACTATAAGTTTGGAGATCATAGGATCGTAGAATGGAGTGATCTCGTCACCGTCCTCTGATGCAGAATCAACTCGTATTCCAGGGCCAAACGGATGGCGAATTCTTCTGATTTTGCCTATAGAGGGTGAAAAATTGTCGTATGGATTTTCAGCATAAACTCGCGCTTCAATTGAGTGACCCTTCACTTTAATATCTTTTTGAGAAATTTCTAATGAGGTGCCTGAAGCTACTTGTATTTGTCTCCAGATTAAATCTTCACCTGTTACATATTCAGTAACTGGATGTTCTACTTGAATACGAGCATTGACTTCTAGAAAATAATAATTTTCTTCATCAACTAGAAATTCAACAGTACCTGCATTTTTGTAATTCAATTCTTCAACTAAATTAACTGCACTATCATGAATTTGTGCTGCTTTTTTTCTTGATATTGAAGGTGCAGGGCTTTCTTCGACCAATTTTTGGTTTTTTCTTTGCAAAGAACAATCTCTTTCACCGAAGTGAAGGATCTCACCTTCCCCATTGCCTAATATTTGAACTTCTATATGTCTCCCATTGGCAATAAATTTTTCCAAAAATACCCTATCATCATTGAATGCCAATTTTGCCTCTGATTTTGCAATTTGTAGTTCTTCATTAAAACTTTTAGCGTTTTTTACATATCGAATTCCCCGACCACCACCACCCGCAGAAGCCTTAATTAGGAGAGGAAAACCAATTTCCTTAGCTTTGGTTAACAATTCTTTTTCTGATAATTTTTCATCCGATCCAGGAATGATAGGTGTATCTGATTTAAATGCAATTTTTCTTGCTTGGATCTTATCCCCGAAAGTTAGCATTTGATCTGAACTTGGACCAATAAAATCTATCTTGTTTTCTTCAACATTTTTGGCAAATTCAGGATTTTCTGCTAAGAAACCATAACCCGGATGTATTGCGTGAACCCCCATTTCTTTAGCACCATTGATTATTTCATTCATGTTCAAGTATGTTTCAAGAGCAGTCTTCCCTTCTAAATGTAATACCTTGTCTGCACGACGAGCAGGTAAAGCATTTATATCTAAATCACTTGCGGTTATCACCGCTTCAATTCCATGGTCTTGTAAAGTGGAAATTACTCTTAGAGCAATTTCGCCTCTATTCGCAACTAATACAGAAGAAAACATTTATTGTACAAGATAATATTTCTTCTCTCATCGCTTAAACCTTGTTTTCCGTATCTATGACGAAGGAAAAAATAGACGGAATTTATTATTATTAACCTGTGATAATTCAGATAGTATGTCGGCTGATATATAGAATTTAAAACTATAAATATAATATAGATATAATGACAAACTATGCTATCACTGGGGTAGCAGGATTCATCGGTAGTCATTTAGCAGAGTCCCTAATAGAACAGGGTCATCATGTAATAGGCATTGATAATTTTGACCCTTTTTATGCAAAATCAATTAAGGAAAGGAACTTGCAAAATCTAAATGGGAATCCCGAATTTCAATTATTTAGCATCGATGTCAGAACAGAAGATTTTGTTCTTGCACTTTCTAACACACATGTTGATACAGTCATTCATTTATCTGCAAGAGCCGGTGTAAGACCTTCATTGTTGTTTCCACAGTCATACATTCAACATGATATTGAGGCCACGGTAAATGTATTGGAAACCTGCCGTAGATTGAATATTGATAAAATGGTATTTGGTAGTAGCTCTTCTGTTTACGGAAATATACCCGATCTACCTTACTCAGAGAATATTAAGATAAATGAACCAATTAGTCCATATGCAGCTGCAAAATTAAGTTGTGAACTTTTCAATTATGTATATCATTCTCAATATGGATTAAATATCACTAATTTACGATTTTTTACAGTTTATGGCCCAAGACAGAGACCAGAGATGGGAATTCATAAGTTCACTCGACTGATTGATCAAGGCAAGACTGTCCAAATGTATGGTGATGGTACGACTAGTAGAGACTATACCTACATCGATGATATAATACAGGGGGTGGTTAAGGCATGTGAAGTAGTGTCTGGTTACAATACTTACAACTTAGGAAATAATAATCCTGTAACATTAAAGGATTTGATCTTAATTATAAGCAAAACATTGGGTGTAGATGCAAAGATTGAGCAATTATCTATGCAACCTGGTGATGTTAATCATACTCTTGCCGATATCTCCCTTGCTGAAAAAGAGTTGAATTATAAACCCCAAACATCAATCGTAGATGGTGTTGAAAAGTTTGTAAATTGGTATTCCAAAATCAATAATAATCGAAAATGAACTAGTCACTAGTGATTGTCCGAATGGAATAACGCTTTTCATCAATTGCTTTCTCTGTTGATACTACCTCTGCAGTTAATCCAGTAACAAAGAATTGAACCGCAAAAATCTCCAATAATATTCCAAGAAGTAATAGAGGACGATCTCCTATTGATTCACCACTAATGAACTTTAAGCCTGTCAAATACATAAGTATAAGCGTACCAATGGTTCCAGGAATTAATGCGAGTTTTGAGTAGAACTGGAATGGTTTCACTCCTGTATTGATCATAAACGCTGTCGACAATAAATCTAAGTATCCTCTCCATAAACGAGAAAAACCATACTTGCTTTGTCCAGCAACTCGATGACGATGGTTTACAACCATTTCATCAACCTTAAACCCTTTAGAATATATTATCGCAGGTATAAACCGATGATCTTCACCATGGATAGGGAGTTTATTCACTGCCTCTGCTATATAGATTCTTAATGTGCACCCAGAATCGTGAATATTCAAACCAGTAAGTCTTCTATGAAGAAAGTTAGAAATTTTTGAAGGTATTTTCTTCGATAATGGGTCTTTTCGATATTTTCTCCATCCACATATAACATCGACTTTTTCCGTTGTGATTCTATTATATAATTTAATAATATCACTTGGATCATTTTGGCGATCTCCATCCATTGTTATAACATATTTACCCTTTATAACACTAAATCCAGCTCGCATCGCCGCAGTTTGTCCAGAATTCCTTCTTAAATCTATAACTACAATACTAATTCGGTCATTTGAACTATATTGTTTGGTTAATTCAGTTAGGAGTTCAAGAGATTTATCGGTTGAACCATCATTGACGAAAATTACTTCGAATGATAAATCCTCAACACCGTCTTCTATCTCTTTCATTAGGTCCTGGATATTTTCCTCTTCATTATAAATGGGGATAACAATTGATAAATCCAAACAATTCCACCTTTTTAATGATATATTAGTTAAATAGGCTTTTTTATTTCAATCGATAAGGAATCATATCATTAATCTCAATTAGTTCTAAAGTAACTTTTTTACTTAAATGAATAGAAATTATGCAAAATGAAGGTATAAACAAAAACCATTCCAATAGCAATGATTTTAGCAAGTAAATCATCCAATAAAATGAATTCAATCGAAACATATAATACAAAATTAGAAAGTAGAAATCCAGTTCCCGAAACAGTAATAAATCGCCTAAACTGTGTTTTCCAATGATTATCCTTTCGATTTTTAAATGTAATAATTTTGTTTAAGCTAAACTTAGTTAATATTCCAAATGTAATTGAGATGGCATTTGCTAAAAGATAATGCCAATTAAGGATGTTCAACACTAACACAAAGGTTCCAAAATCAATAATAGTGGCTAGAATTGAAATAAAGAGATAAGGTATCACTTTTTGAAATTCGATCTTTGTGATTAAATTTGATAGATTAATAATTTCATTTCACTTCAATATTTCAAAATGTTTTGATATTGCCTTATTTAATATTTTCAAATTATGTCTTTCAATTACTATCCTTTTTCATTAACATTTTTTATACTTATTTGATTTAATTCAAGAAACATTAGGGGTAAGAGCGCTATTCTCCAAACTCTGTACTGATCAAAAAGAACCAAATTAAATTCAATGAAAGTTATTATAATAAGAAAAGAAGCTGTGAATTTTTCAATTTTACTTAAATAAAATAATAAGTAAACTAAACACATGATTAACACCATAAAGACACGATTCAAAACACCGTAAGTAAGGAGGTGATCTTCGGGTAAAGCGTCAAAATATTCATCGAAGCCAGCTACCGGGAATCTTGTACCGCTGAAAATCATTGAATAGAAAAATGCTCTCGCATTCCAGTAAATGAATGGTGCTGCTAAAACCAATGGGATCAGTAAGATTTTCGTCAACCCAGTCAAGTACTTTTTGATGTTTGTAGCCCGATCCTCCTTTTGGATCATAAGTAGATAAACAGGTATCAAAAATATCGCCATATGCTTCATTGCAAGTGAGAGACCGAGAGAATATAATGAAAGGTTTCTTCTATCTTTGAAATTTATAAGTGACACAAGCAGAAAGAATAATGGAATAAAATCGATATTCACCACAAACAATACTATGATTGTCCACCTGTTAAAAAGCCAATAAAGACTAACAAAAATCGATAGTATGTAAGATCTTTCAAAACATTTCAAAAATAGGATATAGGTTATCAATAAGAAAAATATGGCTGAAACCACTCTGAAGAAGTATATCCATTCATGAAAGGTTACAAATCCCATCTTTTGAAATAACGCTGCTAATAGATAGAAAAATGGAAGATACGTAGCATATTTGTCATTGCGAATTAAATCTCCTTCTAGAATTTCTTCATACGGATTAATACCATTATTGATTTTTTGACCTTCGAGCCAAACATAATAAATATCCTCTCGTTGTAAAAATTCTCCGGGCGTATTAAATCCACCAACTGCAATTTCCACTGTTATTGTGAGAGCTGTTAGAATAATCAATGATATTATTTTAATCAGTGTTCTATGAGTATCAAAATATAACTGCATTTGATCTGTAATTGTAAGTTTCTCTGAATTAACAGACTCCACATCTTATCTATCTAATATGTATTCAAAAGAGTTTGTAAATTTTCTATTAAAATATTATATCAACTCTATTTACCTTTTTAATTAACTAGTGACCATCATTTATCTTGATTGCATTGAATTAGAACGAACTTTTATTATACATCCCTTAGTGGCTCAGATTAAACATGTCTCAGTTTGAGAGTTATTTCCAAAAAAGTGTACAATTAATGACATTCTTGATTGTAGGTGCGTCTGGGACACTGATTTCTCTCGGATTGCTATATTCTCTTACTGAATGGTTTGGAATTGTCTATTATCTTTCTTCTGCAATTGGCTACTATATAGGAATTTCAAATAATTTTGTATGGAACCGAAAATTCACTTTTGAGAAAACTAATGATCATATTTTCAATGAATACACCAAATACGTTTCTTCGATGTTGGTAGGTTCAATTGGATATACAGCATTCCTAATCTTTCTGACTGAGAGTTTTGGGATATTCTATTTTTATGCAGCTATATTATCAGTCGGAGTAAGTACAGTCATTAATTTTACTTTGGCTAAATATTGGGTTTTCGGTAAACGAAAGATAACAATTATTAATGAGGCCTCGGAGGAGACGTCCAATATCTCTGTTAAATTGGTTGTCAGCGCTTTGAATGAAGAAAATAACATAACCAATTTTATTCATGATCTGTATACTGATCTAAACCCCTGGATTGATCTATCCCTAATTTTGATGAATAATGGATCGACTGATGATACCTACAATTCAATGTTAAAATTAAAGGAGAAATATCCCGATCAAAAAATTACTGTAATCACAAGAGATAAAATTTTAACTTACAGCAAATCATACATTGAAGGCTTTAATTTGCAAAATGATTTAGACTTTGATTATATTGGATGGGTAACTTCAGATAATCAGATTTCAGGTGAAACTGTTTCAAAAATCTTAGATATTACTGCAAGTGCAAATCCAGAATTAATAAAAGGAATGAGAGTACACAAAGACTATTCATTAATCCGTAAAATCCAATCCTTCTTTTTCAATTCAATTATCGCTTTGCTGTTTAATATGAAGGTTCAAGATATTAATGGGTGTCCAAAGTTAATTAAAACTGAGTTATTTGAAAAATTGGAGCTCAAATCGGATGGATGGTTTCTTGATGCTGAGGTTATGTTGAAACTGAACAAACTTATTGGTGAAGATAAATCAGTTAGTGTTCCGATAAGATTTACTCAGAGAGAAGAAGGTAAGAGCAAAACGAATTGGTATACTGCTATTGAGCTATTCATGCAAATTATGAAATTTAGGTTTACAAAAACCACAAATTGGTATAAAGCCTAGAGAATGATCGGTTCAATCCTCAGTAACATTAATTTTCCAAATTCTCCAATCATCAATGTTTAATCCTTTAATTCGATGAAGCCCTCGTAGATACAAATAGAAGAATAGAGTGGTCATCATTGTTAATATCGCTGTCCAAATCCCTATTGCTACTCCATAATCTTGATAACCAGGGATAAGCCGTTTATAAAGAAATGCAGCTCCAGTGAATAAGTAGATGTAAAAATAATTTCTCTCAAATTTTGATTTGTTATCAATCAAGAAATATATTGCCATGAAAGGGATAACTGTATTTATATGACCGATACCACCTCTTGGTTCTAATAAATTATTAACCATTAACACAATTGAAAATTTTTCTAAAACGTTTAATTTATTATTTGCAATCATAATAAGTGTTGTCAAAGCAATTGCTAACATCCATAAATAAGTTGAAACACTCGAAATACCAAAAAGTAATCCCAGGTTCTCGAAAGCCTTTGAATAGGTTACACCTGCTCGTCTAGTTGTTCTTTCAAATAATACTTCATAATACGAGTCCAAATCACTTAAAATTGGGATGTGAATTACTATTATCCAAAAAAGACCGTATAGACTATATTGGATGCGTTTACTCCAGCTCTTAAGTGACCAAACTAATAATGGAGCCGCAAATATTGGGTATAATTTAAGTGCAAATCCAGCTGAAATAAACATTGCTGAATAAAACATTTTTTGCTTCCTAAGAAGGTATAAACCAATTATGAATGTTGCCGCAGTCCCTAGACTACCATGATTTGTTAAAGTATCAATTGGATTATTAGGGTTAAAGAAATAAAGTACAATTAACAGAACACTGTTTCGCTCACTAACTCCTTCTTCAATGAGAATTAAATAAAAACATAAACCTCCGAAAATAGCAAGAATCCAGTAAGGAAAATTCATGATTATTGATAAAATCTCATAAGTATTATTTGGTGAGATTCTATATGCTAACATCCAACCCCAGACACTTAACGCTGGATATTCATTAGCATTGAAATCTCGATAAGGATACAAATTATCTTCATAATATCCTATACCCCAATTAATATGATTGAAGTAATCCTCAGCAGGTTCAATTGGCAAGAAGAATAACAAAGCTTGAAAAATCGTGTAAATGATTCCAAGTAAAATTACAAGTCTGATGTTTTGAGGTGAGGTGCTTTTCGGTTGGGAACCTTCAACATTATCTTCCAGCCTTTTTTGCTCCATAACATTTTTTTTAAGAAAAAATCGCTTTTGATAGTTATGATATTTTACTGTTGAAAGGTAGTCGATCATTTTTGGTATCATTCAAAAAAGTATACTTTTTCTTGTAACTGTCTTTTTCCTAAGATCAAGACGCTACATTAGGGATAATGACGGGAGCCC
>JAAFKL010000433.1 GCA_021399405.1 Candidatus Heimdallarchaeota archaeon
AAATCTAAATATTCAGAAAATGTGTTCCATTTAATTTCCAAAGTATCATCTTTATCATTAAAACCATTAATGGCAGCTTCTAGGGTTGCCTTTGAACTTTCTTTTAGAGGTGCCAAAGAAAATCCACAGTTACCTGCAACAACAGAAGTTATGCCTTGTTTAACAAGTGATTCTGCATTTGGAGATTGAATTAAATTGAAATCTGCATGAGAATGCATGTCAATGAATCCTGGGGTGATTGTCAATCCAGTAACATCTATCACACGGTCAGCTTTCTCATTGTTCAAGATCCCTAGTTTTACTATTTTGCTATCTTTTACTCCAATGTCTCCATAATATGCTAAATTTCCAGTACCATCTAGAATCTTTCCGTTAAGTAGTAAGAGATCATAATCATCCATAAGCTAGGATTAGGAGATTTGTATTTAATGATTTTCCAGATAAATTAATTATTTTTGACCTTGGGGTCTTTCAATATATCAGATTGAAAATTTTTGTCAATCACAATTTTCACAACTACTCAAGAGGTCCTATTTTTAGAAGTTCATTAAATTGAGCTGGTTCTATTAAAGGAAATTCTAGAATCATTTTCTCTGTTAATTTATATTTTACAGCTCGAGAACTACTCTTTTGTCTATCTAAATATCCATTTTCAAATAATCGAGCAAGGTATGTTGCAATTGCTGAGGTTTCCCCTAGTACTAATGACCTAGTATGAGTGAGTTGTTCTTCGAGCACCTCTTTCGCAGAAAACCAATAATTTTCAAAAAAGAACGATCTGATAAATAATGCTACTCTTGCTTTCTTTGAACTCTGCCATAGTTCTTTTGTTGATACGGCAACATTAATTGTTTCTCCTGAGTTAAATTTTTTTTCAGATTTCGGTTCAATACTGACTCCTATTTTATTTAAAACATTGAATATTTTCCATAGTAGGTATAAACCAAACCCACCTATTATCAAACCTATACTGATCAATATTTCAATGGTGGATAGTTGTACCATGTGTAAAATCATTGCAAAGCTAGTAATAAATAATTCGGGATGATTTTCAAGTAATGCTAGTGAAATTTTGTTTTTGGAAGAAGAATACTCAATTACAAGGAATACAGTAATTTCAAATTTAACATAAATCACAATTGCGTTTGCAATTCACAGTAAAAACATAAATATCGAAAATAATTCTGTGACAAGTGTTAATACTTGATAATTCTAATCTGTGAAAAAGTTCCACTTCCCTTCAAGGGGTAAGTTCAGAGATTGATCACAATAGTCACAAATTCTTTAATAATTCATTATTATACTATTTCAAAGGTTAATTAGTTCCATAGGAAATATGTGTTACCTATTATTCCTGTGGAAACTGTGATAAGTGTGATAATAATTTTAAAAAATTGATAAAAATTAAATCTCCAAAGGATAAGAAGAGAAAAATGATATACACCTCAAATAAAAAGACGCGAACTTATTCCTTTTTTGGTTGAAATATTCTAACGTCTTATTTCAATTATTTTAAATGGCACAATTTGAACTCGTTATTGTCGAGGCAATGGTAAATTTAGAACATTACCCCAACCCAGTCCGTTTATTCTCAAAGACTAGGAATACCTGGTTTAAGGAATTAATCGAGTCATTTGGTGTTCCAATCCATGTATTCACCAATATTCGAGATACACAATTAGGGCAGTTATTCTTCGCAATCGAAGTAATGAGAATGAAGAAGAAACGCACTGGTGAGGATCCAGGTCCATCTATATTCGAAAATGAGAGTGGAGAGGAATTCATTCCTGTATTTCAAACGATGAATCAATTCAAGAACTTTCTTGAATTTGAAAAAGTTGATTTGAGTCTAGATGATCTTAAGGTTGAATTCAAAACAAATGAGCATGTTGAATTCTTGAAGAAAAACGGTAGAACTGATGATGAATGGTTTGCTACTCTTGATACAGCAAGATTAGACGAATTATACATACCAGCAGCTAAAATCTTCTTAGAATTGATAATACCAATGATTGGGACCAAATTAAAAGTAAAGAAAATTGAAACAATATTCAAGAAAATTGCTGATTTGGACCCTAATTTCAGTCTAACACTACAAAATCTATGTGATCCCATAATAGTCAAAGCAATCGAGAATGATACTTACACCTTAGACGAGAAGGACAGTAGCATAAGAATCATTGAGACAAAGAAAGGAGAAAATCCTATTCAATTGCCATACAATGATTATCATGGTCGAGTTAATATCCTGTACTCTTTAATTTTGGAGATACTAAGGTATTTCAAAGAAGGTAAAAAATATACCAAGAATTTCAGCAACATATCTCATCTCTTAACCTTAGAGATGTTGTTGATGATCCCACATCCTGATAAAGCTAGAATTCAATTAGTTAAGCAATATATCAATGAAATTAAAGAATTGAAAAAGGATACACCTAAGGAATTCTGGGAGATTATTTCATTATCATATCAAGGATTTTGTCAGGTAAATGATCCCAATACTAAGATGTTCCAAAAAGTATTCCAAGGTATTGAAAAACAATTACGTGATCAATCACGAGTCCTTTGGAAAAAGTATATTCATATTTTAGATGATAAAAGTAAAACTGCTAAACTTGAGGTAAATCGACAGATTGCTATTCTATGGGCTCACTTTAGAGTAGTACAAGCTCAAGCTCAGAATTTACATCAACAGCAGCATGGTGAACATGAACATCAGAATTATACTTACAGGGCTATGTTAAGGTTTGAACACATTTATTGGCAACAAGGAAATGCGTATCTGACTAGAGAAACTTATGTGGATAAGTATCATTTCTGGGCAGCATATTCTAAAATAGCTAACCGCGAAATACGCAAACCAAAAGATTCTCTTACCTCATATAATGAATTTGAGACATTGATGCATGCTACAAAGGTTCTAACTAACAAAACCAAAAGGAAATCATTTGATATCAATTTGAGAGATCAGAAGTTCTTGGTCCAAGCAATGTTATCCTATGGCGTTGAAGGAAGAGACGGCTCCATCTATAAACAATTAGAAAAGTATGCTAAAATGTTAACCAAAATGCTTGTAGAGATTGAATCAAATATTGCTGAATTCCCTGAAGTGGTTATTGAAGATGAGAAACGAACAATTGAATCCATTCTTAGTTATCTAAAACTCCCTGTTCCAGAAGAGCAACTTTCAGAAAGAGAGAAGGGTGTTCCTACAAGTAGATTACGAGCATAAAAAAAAAAAACTAAATTTTATTTACTAAATGGTCACAGAAACAAATAAAAATTCTATCATAATTAAATAATTATGAATAATGAGAGAGAACAATTTGAAACAACCATGAAAGAAATGTGGATGGTTGCCATGAAAGATGGGATAATAACTACTGAAGAGAGGGAAATTCTCAATCAGGTTCGAATCGATGCCGATGAATATTCAATGATACTTACAGAGTGCATGGCTGACGATATGATTACTAAGGAAGAATTCGATAAATTGGAATTACTAAAAAAACAAATCATTGATCGAGCAACAATAATGGCTAAAATTGATGATAACTTTAGTGATGATGAAAGAGCGCTTATTAGCAAATTAACAGAATTAGTTAAATTTAAGTACAATTCAAGCTTAAGTTAAAAAAAATGGTGGCGAGGACGGGATTTGAACCCGCGAGTGCGGAGGCACACGTGCTAACTAGTTGAACACTGTGTCTATTTCCA
>JAAFKL010000434.1 GCA_021399405.1 Candidatus Heimdallarchaeota archaeon
AAAGTATGGTGATTTTGATATTAAAAAGTCCGAAAGGGTGAGAATTAGTAGGAGAATAAACTAGATTTCTGAAAATATTTTATTCTACATACGACTCCAATATAAGGTGTCTAGATCGCATGTTTTTCGTATCAAAATATCTTTAATCTTGAAAATGATTTTAATAAACATTCTACTCTTGATATCTAATGGGAATTGAAGATATTGAAGAGATCGAAACAACACAACTGGTTCCAAAGTTGGAAAAAATAATCAGTGAGATCCAGAAAAATGAGAACAAGGTGAATAAAAGGATAGAATATCTTATAGATGCTGTATATCATGATTTATGGATATCGACGATTCCAGATAAGAAATTGCTATCAGATTTTTATTTCACTGTTGGATTGGGGTATCAGTTATTGAAGGGAGAGGAAAATAAATTGAATGCCTTAAGATATTTTCAAGATGCAGAGGGAATTATTGGTGGGTTGAAAGATTTTGATAGACTATTTGAGGTATACAATGAGATTGGTATTGCATACTATGAAATCAAAAAATTTGATCTATCAGAATTTTATTATAATAAAGCATATGAATTATCTGAAGTTCAAAATTTGGATAATAATAAGAAATCTTCAATATTGGTAAATCTAGCAACCCTAGATCAAAAATCGAAAAATTACGAAAAAGCGATTAGAAAATTAAAAAAAGCTCTTCAGTTATTCATTGATGACTCTATTGAGGATTACCCAGTTGAAAGTTTGAAGTTTCTTGGACATACATATTACAATATTGCTGTTAGTTACCTACATTTATTTGAGTTTGAAAAAGCTCTTGAATATTATAAATTGGGAAATGAATATGTCGAGTATCCTCAAAATATAAAATCTGATCTTGAATCTAGAATTTCTTTGATTTTAAAAGATGTGGAAGAATACGATGATGAATTAATTGAATTATTCATTCATGAATTAACTGGGAAAATAAAGGATTGATAATTGCATTATGGTGTTGGTACTGGTCGAGTAGGTATCCCGCAATCTGCTTGTCCACATTCTTCACATTTTGTCATTTCGTCACCTCCTTACAAATTTTTAAGATGCAAATTATTGTGAGTTCAATTTATAAAGTCCGATAGGTCTTATTTAGTGGGAAAAGATTACTAGGTTTGGAAAACATATATTCTACATACGACTCCAATATAAGGTGTCTAGATCGCAAGTTTTTAATTAAGCAAATTCAATATGAATATACGACTGATAATGTATATAGTCGAGTATACTCACACCCGCTCAAAGTGGATTGTGATGTCGTTTCAGGCTCTTGTAGTGTAATGGTTATCATCGGGGACTGTCATTGAACAATTCGAGTTCAGCAGCTCTCCCTGGATCTGGGTTCGATCCCCAGCAGGGGCGTATTATTTTTTTACCTATAACGGTAGAAATCAATCTATGTAATAATTTATTTCATCATTAAATTTAATTCAACTATCACGAGTCAAATGATAACTTCTTAAATTCTAATGAATTAATATTTAAAATATTAATTATAACCAAAATGTTAATGAAAATTCTATGTTTCGTTATTAATATTCATACTTAGAAATAAGTGACTCCTTTTTATTTAAATACTAAAAAGGAATATGTCAAATATGGAAATTGATTTTGATAAGATCAATCGGGAGTTATTAGATGAATTAGAATTACTTCATGGAAGAGTGGATGAATCTTGGGAATCCCTAAGTATTGTTAACATCTATAATCCTGATGAAAATTCTCTGGACTTTTTCCTTAGAAACATTCGATTTCTTCCTGTGATCACGCTCAATAAGCTAGGAATAAAAAAGCTAATTTTTGAATACGAGCTACTTATAGATGAAGTGGGGGATGTAACTAGTTTAATTGACGATATAAAATCATACGAGGCCCTTGAAGAGGTGAGAGTTATTGGATATAATTATGAGGAAACAAATTATTCAGATTATGTACACATATTCAGACAATTCAATAACATTAAAAGATTAGATCTAACTGATGATCTCACCTATCCAACAGAGATTGTTAAAGCTCTTCCCAACCTTGAAGTCATTTTTATTAGTGGGGATACACAAATCATAACTAGGGATTTTTTTGGGGATCTGCATAATCTAAAAGAACTTTATTTTACTGAAAGTTGGCTTGAGTATATTGAACCTGGTTCCTTTGATGATCTGATCAATCTAGAAATTCTCTGTCTCCACTCTAACAATCTTGGTAAAAATAGTTTACCTGATGGCCTATTTGATAAGCTGATCAACCTCAGAGAACTTGATTTGGCAGACAATAGATTCGAAGATTCGCTTCCAATCAAATTATTTGATAAACTCGAAAATCTAGTTAGCTTAGATTTATACAATAATTGTTTTGAATCTTTGGCAAGTGAATCATTATATAATCTTAAAAAACTAGAATTTCTCAAAGTATCTTTTTGTTATAAACCACCAGACAGATTTCTTCAAGGACTGATTAATCTAAAATTTATTGAAATTCACTGTGAAATCGGTGAATTTCCAGTTGATTATTTCACACATCTTCATGGCCTAGAAGTACTGAAATTACCAGAATGTGAACTTATAGTCCCACCCGTATTGAAAAATAAGAATCTAAAAGAATTAAATCTTTCAGGTAATAAATTTTTCATGAACTATACTGATAATGACTTCAATCAATTTCCAGATGGATATTTTGATCATCTAATCAATTTGAAATCACTAAAAGTAGGCAAGTTGGGCTCTTTACATGAGTTGACTTTCTACAATAATACCAAACTAGAAAACTTGAACCTGGAGCTCTACTCAAGAGATCCTAATTTGGTTTTTATGCTCCCTTCTGGCATTTTTGATAATTTGCACAATCTTCAAAATCTATCAATGAGAATTGATAAGATGAAGGCATTACCGTGCCATATTTTTAAACCTTTATCCAATCTTATATCTTTGAGCATCCAGTCTGATGGACTTCAGAACATTCCTCCTTGTACTTTTAAAAATAACTTGAACTTAAAGAAACTCACCATTTGGCTTGGGAATAAGTACGAATTAAAGGATGGGCTTTTCAGTAATATACATAATCTTGAACATCTTGATATTAAAAGCGTAAATTTGAAGAATATGGATTATGATTTGCCGTCCCCAGATGTAAATAAACTTGTAAGGGTAATTGTCACCCAACAGTCGGCTTGTTATTTTTGTATACTAAAAGATGAATTGGAACTCGATTGGAGTGAGGCCGTGAGAGGTATAGGGAATAGTAACAGGGAAGGTTGGGGTGTGATCAGTGTCATCCATCACCCCAGAGATGAATGTAGGCAAGATCATAAATTACATATAAGAAAAGATGGTCTACCAACCTGTCAGAGACCACATATGATGACACTTCATTACTCTATGGATTTAAATCAAGGGTATTTTGATAATGATGAAAGGTACTTTTTTCCTGAAACTAAATTTCAGATCTCAATCATGGATGAGAACGAACTTAATGATAAATCAGACATTGAAGTTATTACAGAATTTGAGATTAATAATAACCTTAGATCAAGCAATTATTATTCCCCAAAATATAGAATTGAATCAAAACCATCAAAATTAACATGGACCTAAGTCATTGAACAATTCGTGTTCAGCAGCTCTCCCTGGATCTGGGTCCGATCCCCAGCAGGGGCGTTTGCTTATTTTTTAATATGGTTATACTCATTTATACAATATTTTCAATAATAATTGAATAAAAGTACTTTATCAACGTTCTAATTGTCAATTTGGTATTTTCTTTCTTACTGTAATTTTATAAGTATTAGAAAAGTCCATACACTCTCAGATATTCTTAATTATTCAAAATCGTATAATATCTCATAAGGAAGGAGAAAATGTGAGAGACTGGAGATCTAGAGAAGAAATACCAGAAGATATTATGCAAGATATTGAGTCGGAATTAAATATTCTTGACTATACATCGAAGGCTAAAGAAAGAGCCCTTAGTGCATTATTGCAAGCAGTTTTAAATAATTTTCCAATTGAAATTCATCCAATATCATTTCCAAGGATCCCTTTCAACTCCATTGAAAGACTTGGAATAAGGAAATTAAATTTATATGAGGATAGTTTATTTGATAAGGATGGAAAAATTATACCTGGTCTTATCGAGAAATTAAAGCAACTACAACTAAAGTTCCTTGCCCTAAATTTCAATGAAGAAAATATTCCTTCACAATTTGGAGAATTAAAGTCTCTTACTAATCTACAAATAATTCAATCACGAGATGGTGAAAATACTATTCCAGAAGAAATTTGGGATCTTACTGGTTTGAAATATCTTAAGATATTTGGAAAACACCGATATATATCTGAAAAGATTGGAAATTTAGAAAGCTTAGAAAATCTAGATTTATCTTCGAATCAAATTTCAATTCTTCCGGAGAGTATATGTAATCTAGTAAAACTAGAATATTTGAATCTTGGATATAATGAGATAATCAAATTACCTAAAAATATTGGAGAATTAAAGAGTTTATCTTGGATATTTGCTGATTGGTATATGATAAATCTTCCAACAAGCTTTTCGAACTTAAATCTTGAAAAAGTTGCTATATCTATTGACGAAGACGATCATGAAATTAGTTCCAAGAAATTGGAAATGTTAATAGAATACAATCCACCTTCTTATCTGCAAACTAAATTTTCTTCGATTTATTTAAATTGTTTAGATCTTAACATATTTCCACCATTTATTTCTAAATTATCAAATTTAAAATCTCTAGACATTGATGGGACAAGTATCAAAATATTACCTGATGAAATAGTACAACTCAAGAGTTTAAATGATTTGAGAGTTAATTGGCATAAGTTTCAATTCCCAGAAAATGTAAAATACTTGGATATCAGAGAATTAGACTTGACTGAAGCAATAGTTGAAGGAGGAAGTTTTGATGAAAGTTGTGGAAACTTTTCACAATTAGAAAAACTACGATTAAATAACTGTTATCTGTTTGAGGTCCCCATTTTTATTTCCAAATTAATAAATCTAAAAGTACTTGATTTGACTAATAACAATATAATAGAGATCCCAAATTTCTTAAAAAATCTAGAAAAGCTAGAGAAATTATTGCTCGGTGGTAATAGAATAACAGAAATACCTGGATGGCTTCGAGATCTCCCAAAACTAAAAGAAATCGATATATGATTATTCAACTATACTATTCTTCCCCATAAATCATATGTAATATTCAATTCTTTGATTTCAGCAATGAGCTGTTCTATTATTAGTTGATTATTATCTTAGTAAATTATGTATATGAATATATCAAATTCATGCCCCGTTAAGTTTAACAAAAGACCTTGAATTCATGATTTAGATCGATTGATCTAACAAGGTTGTAAATTATATGTTTATTCAGATGGTTAAATTTAAGACAAAAATGGAAGAAGCAGAGCTATTGAAGGTAGCTGGAGAAAGAAAACCTGAATTTCAGAAATTGGATAAGTTAATACAGAAGTATTATTTCAAGGATTCAAGTACAGGTGAATTTGGTGGGATATATATCTGGGAATCCAAGGAAGCTATGCTAGAATACCGTGAAACAGAGCTTGCAAAGACCATTCCAACTGCCTATCAAGTCGATGGTATACCAGACATCCAATTATTGGATGTGTTTTATCCTCTCAGGGATTAAATCCCATATTATCAATTATAGACTAATTTACCTTAAATTCTATCTTCATCAAATAGCTTTATTGAAATGATGTATTCGTGTATCTGAGCAACATCGGTTGAATATGTATTTATTAGAGAATTTTTGCAAAATTAATATGTCTCAACCAACAATGAAGGCTATAGTTTGTGAAAAATTTGGACCTCCCGATGTTCTTAAACTTAAGGAAATAGAAAGACCAACACCCAAAGATGATGAAGTACTAATTAGAAACTATGCCACATCAATTAACACAGTAGACATAATTGCTCGAAGTGGTAAACCACCAGGAGCACTGTTTTGGACTGCTAGAAAATTAGTTGGACCGCTTCTTAGAATGGCAGAGACCGGAATAAGAAAACCAAGAACAAGAGTTCCTGGAGATAGTTTTTCGGGTGAAATTGAATCACTAGGAAAGGGAGTAACAGGCTGGAAGACTGGGGATCATGTAATTGGTTATTCAAAAGGGGCCTGTGCTGAATACATGTGCGTTCCAGTATCTAAATTAGCAAAAAAACCTGCAAATATGAATTTTCAAGAAGCAGGAGCAGTACCTGGAGGTATTTCACCTGCAATACTGGGTATAAAGGACATAGCTAAACTTCAGAAAGGTCAGAAGATCCTCATCATTGGAGCATCGGGGGGCATCGGTTCATTTGCTGTGCAAATCGCCAAAGTATATGGAGCTGAGGTGACAGGTGTTTGTGGACCAAGTAATCAGGAGATGGTAAAAGAGCTTGGAGCTGATTTTGTTATAGATTATACAAAGGAAGATTTTACAAAAAATGGTAAGACATATGATGTAATATTTGATGTTCCTCCCAAGAATACTTTTTCTAATTGCAAAAATTCTCTAACTGAGAGGGGTATTTACGTATCCAATAATTTTATGAATACTAAGAAGCACCTGCTTCAACTGATCACTAGTAATTTTACAAGCAAAAAATTAAAAGGGGGTGTGGCTGACGAGAGTGCTGAAAATTTAAAATCTCTCACAGGTTTTATTGAGGAGGGTAAAATCAGATCAGTAATTGACACAGTTTATCCATTAAATAAGGCAGCAGATGCCCATAGGCATTATGAAACTGGTCATTCCAAGGGTAGAGTTGTTATCAGTATAGATTGAATGAGAAAGGACAAGTTAAAATTTCATATCAAATTTTTCCATTATGATGAAAAATAAATCTACTCAATTGTTGTTAATTCTTGTGTTTTGTTTATTGAAACTCTGATTGATTATTTTCGTTTAGTTTTTCTATTCAAAAATACTGATGAGCCGAGGAGCATGAAAATACTGAAAACAATTCCAAAACCCGGAACAGGATCTGTCTCACTGGAGGTGGGATCAGTTGTAGTATCATCTGTCTCAGTTTCATCATCGCTTGTACCAGGATGGGTATTTGTCTCTGATTCTGTAGTGACATCCTGACTTATAGTATAGGTGAATATAGCACTCTCAATTGAATTACCAGCAATATCGGAAGCTGAAATCAGATACTCGATAACTGCATTGGAAGCCTGTGCGGGTATAGATATGGAATAACTGGTTCCAGATAGAGTCATAGATGAGTTGGTCCAGATTCCACTGTTAACCCTGTATGATAGAATAACACTACTTAGTCCACTACCTGTTTCGACAACATCAGCTTTTACTGTAACCAAATCTGTG
>JAAFKL010000435.1 GCA_021399405.1 Candidatus Heimdallarchaeota archaeon
GAATCGTTTGTTCTGGGTTAACCAAAGCATTCAGAAATCAAATAGGCATCAATAATTTAGATCTAGATCTTGAATTCACTGGACTAGGACTGCTTGGACCGAATGGAAGTGGAAAAACAACATTTATTAAATTACTACTAGGGCTGATATCACCTACTGATGGTTCAATTGAAGTAAACTTTCCTATTGAAGATATTCGTGTCGTTTCAGATCAACCTGTTATGCCTCACAATATGACAATTGATGAATGGGTATATACAACCGAGCAGATACACGGTGAGCTTGTACATGATATTGATATCCAAACAGATCTGGGTTTAGAAGGTCATTGGAGAATTAAAAATTTATCCGCAGGGCAGAAACGAAAATGTGCCTTACTTCCGGCATTCTATGGTACTCCTAAATTAATAATTTTAGACGAACCATCAAATTTCTTAGATATTACAACTAGAGAATATGTTCTTAAGGTCCTCAAGCAACATTGTGATCAAACTCGAGCAAACGTTATCATATCAACTCATAATGTGGATGAAATTCGACTTTTTGCAAGTAATGTACTGTTGCTTAAGGAAGGTCATCTAATGAACAATATCGAATTAGATAGACAACAGCCTGATTTCTTTTCCGTCTCAGCAAGTGACATTACTAAACTTTCAGCTGAGTTCAAAAGAAATGGAGTAATTTATCATCATGATGAAAAAATTCAGGGTAAAGTAATAAAAACTGAACCATCAGGTGCAATTTGGAGTGCAATTGAAAGATACATGTTAGAAGGTGGATTGATTTATTCCTTCAAAGCAATCGATGCGCTTGAAAGGATGATTGAGGACTTGACGAAATGAGTGAAGAAGACCCTGAGCGACAAAAACAGGATGAATCACTCGAAGATAAAATAGAAGATTTCAATTTATTTTTGGAAGAATTGGAGTCTGATTGGGTCGACGAAGAGGACAAGCCTGTCAAAGAACCGATTAAAGCAAAAAAACCGGAAGTAAAACCTAAATCCAAAGTTGTTAAAGAGAAGAAAGCAATCCCTAAACCTAGACCCGTGGATCCATCCACTCAAGAGATACATGTTGATATAGAAACTGGTGAAGTAACATTTGATGATCTCGATGCTCTCCTTGAAGAGGAAACTGAAGAATTAGGACAAGAAGTTTTGGATGAACTCATCGATGCTGATGTCAGTGAAACAATTGAAATTGATGACGTGGAAGATCAAGTTGCAGCACCGAAGGCTTCTATTGAGCTTATTGATATAGATGGTGAGGAAGATGAGCTTGAGGAAGAAGAGGAAGAGGAGATCTTCTTTGGAAGAGTTGAAAGACCAAAGAATCCGGAACAGTTTGCTCACAATTATCTTTTTGCCCGTTTTCCAGTTAATTTTATGTTGATTCTAATTCCCCAAACTATTGGATTGTTGGTAAGTATTTTCATCAATAAATCTTTTCTAGTAGAAGCTATTTCTGATCCCACTGCGAGTCAAGAGAGGGAACTAGACTATCAAAATGACGTAATTGATAATTATCTTATAGCAGTTAAATTAACCCTAGTTATTTTGCTAGCATTTTTCTTGTGTTATAGGTGGTCCACGATGCAAAATGATGGGAGTTATGGTTACTGGATAACCCAAGGTGTAAATCGAAGAAAATTCTTTATTGAGACAATATATAAATTTCTGGCAGTCATCTATTTTGGAATTTTTGCTGGCTTGTTAAGTTTGTTTTATGTAAATGGCATTTATCTTGAATTTAGCAACTTCATTATGCTTAATTTACTTATTGTCAGTCATGTTCTTCTTTTAATCAGTGTGGGAATTATTATTGGAGTATTCACCAAAAACCCTGAATCAGCAGCTTTGTTCTTCATAATAGGTTTTGGGATTAATTATGCATTTAATAATAAAGCTTCATCATTATTAAACAAAGTATTACAAAGTGATTTACAGTATAAAGCCGATATTGGTGACGTATGGTTATCATTGGTGTCATCAATAGTATTAGGCATAATACTTATACTTACTTCTTTGAGAGTCCATTTGAAGTTGGACATGGAGTTATAGGTGGAATTAATATGAAATTATCCCAAATATTCACAATTTTGTTTTTAGCAAGTTTGGTTTTACTTGTTCCAATATCAAAGCAGGAACATCAACATACCCTTATTCCATTTGAAACCAAAACTATCATCGTAAATGTCCAAAACACCAAATTAATTGTAGGTAGTAATCGAATCGATGAAGTATATTTTATGGGAATCAATTATCTTAACCCTGAGAAATCCGGAAGTGACATCATTCAGCCTACTGAGTTATTTTCTGGAGAAGACGAACCAATATATGAAATTGAAAATAGAGGATTCTACGAAATTACAATAACAGCTGATGAATCTCTTATTACAATCACTATTACTACTGAGGGAATACCTGATACTACGATTATTATTATTTCCTTAATTATGTTGTTAGCAATCGGTGCTCAAGTTCAGAAACAGTTCTCTAGATCATTTGATTATTGATCTTATTAATTTCAACCAATTAATGAACAACTTTTGAAAATTTATGTGATAAGGTTTATATTCAGTAGATTGTCTGAAAAATTGGTGGAGAACGCTTCCGGAAAACCAGTTATATGTCCAGAATGTAGACAACTTTCCATCTTTCGAGATGATGGAAAACACAATTATTCCTTCAAAGCGTTTCCTGCAGAGGAAATTGATCTAAAAAGGGAGTTCACTCATTCAGATAAAATATTAATTAGTGAATTTCACGGGAATCATTATTTTATCATTTTACTAGAAAAAGAAAGTGCTGACGATAATATACAAATTGAGGGAAAAGTTGCTTCTACGTTTAATTTACATGTAAAAACGATAGTTCAAAAAATAAATGAAAAAGCCTTAAGTTCTCCCAAATATGGCATTCTCATTCTTTCAGATCAATCTTTATGGGGACAGTTAATCAATATTGTATATGCTTCATTAATACAAAGTAATAATTTACAAATTAACAAGAGTAAGCTAACTACATCAAATTTGAGATCATTATTTGAATATGAAAATCTCAGGATTTCTCATAACTCTGAAGATGAAACTGAGATGAAATACAATGCAGTTATCGTTGATCAAAAGAATCTTATCTACGAACAAAATATGACCCAGCTAATTCAAAAGCTTGAGCCGATGGGAAGTTTTGTGATCACGGTAAATTCTAGAACTGAAGATCCAATACCGAAAATTTCCATGAAGGAATTTAATGACCAAATAAAGGAGTTAAAATTGAACTTCCTATTTGTGGATGTACAAGATATCCAACAAGCCGCAATATTGTTGACTCAAGTCTTACAAAAAAAATAAAATATCAGATTATTGAATAGTCCTACACGAAATTCTATTTTATTTGATAATTCTGTATTGTTAATATTTATTTTGATTTATATTTAGATTTAATAAGATCCACAATCTAAGTTGTGGATCTAATTTAGATTTATTTAATCTATTCTTCTATCTCTTTCCGATAATTCTTGTCTACCACGTTTGTAACCAGTACGTCTCGCAGCAATCAATCCAACCTTTCTACCAGGAGGAGTATCTCTTGAAACAGTTGTTGATCTTGGTGGTGATTGGTGTGCTCCTCCTCCATGTGGATGTTTCACAGGATTCATAGCGGTACCACGTACACGAGGATATTTCTGACCTTTTGCGTGTTTAGCGTGATATTTAGCACCAGCTTTCAAGAATGGTTTGGTGGTTCTTCCTCCACCAGCTACAACACCTATAGAGGCACGAGCTTCTGGGGGGATTCTTTTTAATCGACCACTTGGTAGTTTCACAATTACGAAACGATCATCTCGTGAGTCAACAATAGCAAAGCCTCCACCGGTTCTAACTAGTTTTCCTCCATCACCTTTTCTTAATTCGATATTGAAAATAGGAGTTCGAACGGGTATCGCACTCATTGGTAATACATTCCCGTGTTTGATATCGGCTGTAACACCATAATGAATTTTGCTACCTATTGAGATTCCTTCGGCAGGAATAATGAGTTTCTGTAACCCATCATCAAATTTGACTCTAGCTAAAGGTGCACCTCTACCAGGTTCATGTGTTAATCCAATAACTTCACCTGCGAAGGAAGTTTCATATTCTTCTTTTGAGATTTTTCGATATTTGATCGGTTCTAATCTCTTATGGCCTGCTGCTCTGAAAACAGGAGATCCTTTTCCTCGTCTTTGTACAATAATTTTCTTTCCCATAATAAATCACCTAACCAAATAAGTTGAGATCTGTTGCAAGATCACTTGCATTGTACTCTGGAGTCAATGTGCAAATTGCTCTCTTTACACCTCGAGGGGTAATCAAAGTATTGACCTTCTTTACTTTTACATTGTACAATTCCTCAACAGCATGTTTAATGTGGAACTTGTTTGCCTTTTTCGAAACTTCAAATACGATTTTATTTTGTGTTTCAATAAGATCATACACAGCTTCTGTGATTACTGGTTTAAAGATAACTTCATGAAGTTCCATAATATCACTTCCATTCTCCCAGAGCTGCAAATGCACCTTCTGTCCAAACTGTTAATCTCCCAGCATGAGTACCAGGGGCTAATAGTTCAATTGACATATCTTTAACCTTTACAATGTCTATTCCTGGAATGTTACTCCCAGCTTTTAATGCTTCACAATCATCAGATACGACAAGAAGGGGACCAGTCTTACGACGGTATTTTCTACCTCGTCTTTTACCTTTTCCAGCTCTTACTTTCTTTATTTGTGAACGACTAAGATCATCACTAATTCCAAGATTACTAATTGTATTGATCATTTCTGTTGTCTTGTCAATACTACTAAATGCATCCTCAATAACAATTGGAAACTTAACATCTTCATCAAAAAGATGCCCTCGGCCTTCAACTGTATCTTTTACTGCGGTTGCGGAAACTGCAGACCATAGAGCTAATCGATATTCTTTCTTGTTAATTTTCTCAACGATTCGTTTTTCCACTCTTGGAGGGAATGCGAGTTTACCACCGACAGTTGAATGAATGAATGCAGCACGATTTCCGTGATGAGTTCTACTACCATGAGTACGGGGGACCTTTGAAATTCCTCTACCCGGACCTACACTAGAGGCAGTAACTAATCGACCTGCCAATAAAGATCTACCCTGTGGTTGTCTCTGTTTGCTTTGTTCTGATAACACAGCTCGTTTAATTAAGTCAGGACGATAAGGTGTTTCAAATATTTTTGGTAAATCGACTTTAGATGTTGATTTTTTACCTTTAATAGTTAGTACGTTTATTTTACTCATTTATTCCACCTAACCTTGTTGACTCTTTGTAGATAGATACGATATCCTGGGCTCTTGAATATATTTATTCTGAGCTCGGACTCCATCTCTAAGAATCACCATACGCTTTCTTGGGCCAGGAACTGATCCCTTAACCAAAACGTATCTATTTTTTACATTGCCGTACCTAACAAAACCACCGTCTGGTGTGACATCCTCTCCAGAAACACCAAGCTGCATTACACGCTTGTTGTATTCTGTACGTCTGAAATAGCCAAACTGACCATATCTTGCGATTAACCATCTGAGCCTTGCAGGAGTCCATGGACCAATAGAACCAACTCTTCGGGTACCATCTTTGGTTTTATGTTGGAGTTTTGTTACTCCATGACGTTTTACAACACCAGTGAAACCATGTCCTTTGGTTATTCCTATCACATCAACATATTCACCAGGTTTAGTAAAGTCTTCTACCTGTAATTCTTGACCAATTTTCTCTTTAGCCCAATCAAATGCACTTTGGAGATTCTTAGCTCCAATTTTGATTTCTACAATTTCAGGGGTTTTGGATGAAAATCCGGTCAGATCAGGTTGAGTGTGAACAACAGCTCTCAAATCTGAAGCAGAATCTAGTTTTTCTTCCATAAGTTTGAGTTGATCTTCCAAATTCTCAACTTCTGGCAATCTTCTTCTACGTTTCAAGAATTTATTTGGACTGTTACCGGTAACATCGGATACAATTTTTAACCCGTATGGGGTTGTTTTGTAACTTCTCAATCCAATTAAAATAACTGGAGGAGTTTCAATGATAGTCACGGGAGTAATACGATTTGTATTAGCAACATGACTGTTCTTTCTATCTTCACGGTATATCACACGAGTCATACCAGCCTTAAAACCGGGAAAACCCAAAATTTTGGGGTCGTCGCTGTAAGTAGCCCAACCTCTAACTTTTGGTTTTCTTGAACTCGCTCTCTTTCTGATATATCCGAGAGAGGATCTTCTTGGTGATCGATAAGATCTTCTTGTCATTAATTACACCAACCATAGGCCTCATATCTCATGATAAGAGGCATAGTTTAATCTAATCATATCAAAGTTCTATATATAAATTAGGTTACAGATCGATTGGTGAGTCAGAATGAATTGTTCTAACGGTCCAATATTCACTGAAAAACTATTGCTTATCTAATCAATAAATATACCACTTCAGCCTAGCTCAGGCCAAATAAGTGTAAATTTATATCTCTTCATCAATGAACTTATCCGTACATTTTTCATCCAAATTAGAGATGATTGTTATCAGCACTTCATATATCGAAGTGAGAAAATATTCTCGTTCAAGAAATTACCAGACTGGTCATTAATCGCAAAGTGATTTCAGGCAATCTTACAAA
>JAAFKL010000436.1 GCA_021399405.1 Candidatus Heimdallarchaeota archaeon
CTATAATTCTAGTTTATACTATTGGACCAGATATTAGTAAAAAACGAGTGATATACATGATTATCGGAATTATCTCCGCAGTTATGGTAGGGAGCTTAGTCATATTCATTGATATCAGATCGAAATTTTCAGACCCCAATTTATTAATAGCTGATATTTCTTTGGGAACCCTAACAGGATTTTTGGAAGAGCTATTTCGATATCCTTTTTTGATATTTGCACAAGCAATAGCCCTTAGGTTAGGAAAGCAAAAAGATGGATATAAAGAATTGAAATTAAAATGGACAAAAGTTGATGATCCACATGGAATCGCCATTTACTTTGGTGTTGGGTGGGGAATGTTCGAAACAATCCTGTACTACATCAAACCGAGTTATGATTCCTATATCAATGGTGAGGAGTGGATATTCGTCGATGAAATTCAGCCACTATCATTTAGAATTACCGGGGTTATGGCTCATGTTGCATTAACGTACCTTGCACTGATAATTACAGTTAATAGAAGTTTTTACAGATTTTCGATCACAGTTCACATTGGTGTTAACATAGCAAATGTCATATTCACCCACATAGCAGCAAATTTTATAGCAGATGTGTTATTCTTATTATTTAGCAGATTTTCCCTAGTTGTAATAGTATATTACATGCTAAGACCCAAGGTTAGATACCTAACACCGGCCCTCTTATTACTGTTTTCTGTTGGTTTGTTTTTGTTCTTTGTACTTATAGGTTCACTGTTTTATCTCATATCGATCTTGATTCAAACTAAAATAGTTAATTAATATTATTCACTCATGATCAACAAATATCGATATTTTCCTCCCATAAAAATTAAATAATAAGTATTTCTTAATAAATATGATGGGACCAACAACTCAAAATTACATCTACGTGCAAGATAAAAAGAGTTGTAAAACTATCCTTGAAAGAGCCATGTATCACAAAATAGTATCAGTTGATATTGAATCGAATTCTATGTATGTCTATCATGAACGTATTGCATTAATTCAGCTGCATATCGATAATCAAACCTACTTAATTGATACAATCGTATTGGGACTACCAGAAGAGTTGATAGAAATTCTCGGTAGTGATATGATACTTAAGGTATTCCAAGATATGAATTATGACCAAAGTATTCTTCTTAAAGAATATAATTGTGAGGTCAACAATGTGTTTGATATATCAATTGCAGATAAAATAATTCAAGAGACGGATCAGAGTTCTAGCATGGAGAAATTGATCTTTAGATATCTCCACAAGGAGATGAAATTTTCTAAAAAACAGCAAAAATCAAATTGGGGATTACGACCATTGAATGCAAAACAGCTTGAATATGCAGCCAACGATGTTAGGTTCCTTGAAAAGATTATGTATGAAATGGATAAAATATTAGAAAAAGATTACCGAAAAAAATTTTTTATTGTTTATATGAGATATCTCAAACCTGTGTATAGGGAGAGGATTTACAACAGCAAGTATGTTTACAAACTTCAAAAGAAGTATGGTATAGAAGATCTTGAGGTCCTCTCGAGATTACACCATTTACTGATAGCACTTGATAAAGCTGCAGAGAAAATAAATAAGCCACCGCACTGGTTACTACCCGATGCTACACTGTTTAATATTGCCTTGTCAAATCCACAAAATCTAGGAGTGTTCATTGATTTATCTAGGAAGACAGATGGATTGCAGGCAGACCGGGAAATTATATCTGAAAATGTATTTATGGTGTTGAACAATAAGCAACTTATAGAGCCAAATTCTAATCGAGGTCAATCCATAAAAAGATGGGAATATTTAGGAGATAATAATCACAATAGTAAGTACCACCCCGAAAATGTGATTAAAATCAAAAACTGGCGTTCAATGGTAGCAAAAAAATTAAAAATTTTACGAGGGATGGTACTAGATAAACGACCAATTGCATCTTACTCTGTTGAGATTGCAGATTTAGAAAAGAATATTATATTCCCAGGGATCCCCACTAATTATCATCAATTATTTTTGGAAGATCTGTATCACTTTATTGATTCCGGCGAAAGCATGCTATCAGTGGGAAATTTTTTGAATTAGTTTTATTATTCGAGAAGTAGTTTTAAGAAGAATGCGATTATTTACAATTTGAATACAAATTGAGTGATATCCACGACATTTTCAAAATTGCCATATTTAGTCCATCAATGGATACCTACAAACTCATAAATCAGGAGGATAGTATTTTTGGTTATGAATTTAGCAAATCATACACAAAAACCCAAGGTGCGGCATTCGGATTTTCTCATTTTAATTTGCAAGATCAACGATTAACTGCTCAATTTTGGGCTTTAGACGGGAGCAAACAGTGGGTATCTGTGAGAAATCTTTACTTGAAAAAAACCTCTGGAATGATTTTACTACTAGATACCAACCAAAAAGGTTGGGAGGAGAGTGCAAACAGATTTATTGTTGAATTTGTCGCAGTAAATAGGTTTTCCGTACCAATTTTAATTGTGACAAACGCTCAAAATCAAAAATTTAAAAACCAGATTGCAAAATATAAAAAATCTATTGAGAGATGGACCGGATTTGGAGTTCCAATTATTTATCTCAATGCCAAGGATAAATTTGATGAGATATTAATAGATTTTATGACTAATGTGAAAAATTGGAGAGCAAAAACCGTTGTTATACAAACATTGAGATTGTATTTCTCATTTGATGTTATTACTAAGTCGCTAAGACCTGTTAATTCAATATTAAATCATCTAAGACAAATCTATATTTCTAGATATATAAGATTCGTTGATGATAATTACTTAAGGGCAATTATAATAGATGCTGCTGTGAAAGCAGGATTTGAGGTCACAGATACTGAAATTACCTATAGAAGAAAAATGGGTGAAGATCCATATGATCTGGTAAGAGCCGATGATATACCTCAAAAACCAAATATTACTAAGATGTAATATTTTTATAACATTTCACAATTTATTATTGAATCCGATAGTTGATTTTTAGTATATCCAAATTATGATGAAAAATGATGAGTAAAACTCGCAAGATTAAAAAGTTTTTCAGAATTTTTATGAGAGAGGATCTAAAGGTTGTAGGAATTTTTTTACTCTTTATTACTAGCATATTCTTTGGGTACACAGTATTCATGGGTTGGATGTCCCCTTATGGACTTAGTTTCAATACACCAAGTGTTGACAGTATTTGGAATGGACGTTATGTAGACTCAGATAGAGATTTATTGCCAGATATAATTGAACAAGCAAATCCAGGTGTACCAGTCCTGCATACTGATGGCAGAATCATAGGTTATGGAACTGGAACTAATTACCTTGACATGGATAGTGATAATGATGGATTTACTGATGGGGCAGAAGATAATTTTGGTTCGAATCCAACAACATGGTTAGACCCGGGTTTTATTTGGATTATCTGGATTTCAAGTTTAGTCATTGCTTTAGCTCTAAGAAGAAGGAGTGAGGACCGGCTTAAAGAGTATAAGGAATTTGAACAGCTAAGTAGTGGAGTTTCTGGAAAAGAAGGAAAATTCGCATTTGGATCAACAAGCATATTTTCCCAAGACTATGAAAACATGAGTGCTGAAGAGAAAACCAAGAAAATCCAACAGGATGGAAGATACCAAAGGATGATGGGATTAGTGGAACCAGAAGATCCAAAAATAAGTAAAAATAGAACTAAAACAATAGTCCAATTTGCAGTGGTTGCGGTAGCTGTGATTTTTATCAGATTTATTCTAAGTCAGTAATCAATTAAGCTAAAACATTAGTACTATTAAATAAATAAAAAAATATATAAGTATAGAAGGGTAATATCGATACACTGGAGGATATCATATCAATAAGCTGTTAATAACTCTCATATACTTGATTTTGCTAATAAACGTATCTACAGCATTAAGCATGGATAACCTGATTGTAAATCCAAATATAGAAGATATAATTGATATCTATAAAATGGAGGATATACAAGGGGTTGATTTGATAATAGAATTGAAATTTGAGGAGAATAATTATGATTTAGCAGTATTGACGTCGAATAATATTTATTCAGTGCAATATGCTCTTTCCAGAAATATTAATCCCATTACAAATCCTCATTTAATCAATTTATCAAATGCAGAAGGATCATTAGATGAGATTATAAGTATGAGAAGTTCGTATGAAATTTTATTTCTAGTCGTATTCTCACTTGAAGAATTGGCTGGAGATGCCACTTTTGATCATGATTACCAGCTTAATGCTAATGTACCATACACAGGTGAAGTATTTACGCACACTTGGGGCAATCAAAAGACCGGCCATATTTTTGAAAATGGTGATAATATTCTTGACGAAAATGAATACCACTTTTTTCAATTTAACATATTGAAAGGTGATATACTAGATATCTCCTTCGAATTAGAACTGAGATCCTCAGGAAGAATAGAAATTGTCTTATCTTTGGCCAACAATGCGGAGGAATTGCTTGAAGATCTCGAGGCGATTGCAGAAGCTACAGATGCTTTACCCGAAGGGGTATATGCTCATGATCTAGCAAGTAAAATTGAGGGTGAACAATTGCGTGTACAGATATCATTAGCTTTCTCTGAGAGTATGGTACTAAATCTATGGTTCTTATCAAATGACATCTCAAATCCTTTTGAGATGAATTATAAAATGGATACTTCAGTGGAAACAGATCCTAATCCTGTGACTATCAATAAATCAATAGATTACACTTCAATATTATTTGGATTACTTATTCTCTGTTTCCTAGGGTTTTATCTTATTGTTGATTCCAATAGAAGAAGGAAAAAGGTCGAGACAGCAGAATTAAAAGTGACTACATTACAACCCCAGAATGCACCGCCTATCAGCTTTACAGTCATTTCACAAGATAATAATATTGATCAGCAAACAAACTTCTGTGAAATTTGTGGTAATCAGTTGAGAACAGTGAAAACATTTTGTCCTTCCTGTGGATCAAAAATTAGAAAGGTGCAAGATGATTCTTAATTATCAAGGAATCAAGTCTGAATACATAGGATTTTTCCCTGATCAATGTTGCTGTTAGTGCTGAGATAATTAAAATTCCAAAAAAGTAAAGCACAACTATACTCACCCCCATTGATTCTATTCCAAGGAGACTGGGAGATAGTACACTAGCATTCCATCCTGCATGTAATAAATAGCTTTTCAGCAGATCTTTGCGAGCATTGTAATTTTTGAAAAAATTCATGGTGGCTATGGCTACTCCATTTAGGGATGTAAAAAGAGGATGGCCTATTATGGTGAAAATACCCCTGAGGGTAAATAAAGTGATCGCCGAACCCAATCCCTTGTCTAAATAGGAAGATAAGGCAAATATAGAATTTTCTACCAGTGCAAAAACAAGCCCAACTATTAAGCCTGCAATCAATCCATCCTTAATAGATCTGAATTGTCGGTATTTGTTAATTAAATGGACTATATATGCTTTAGAAATCTCTTCTACCAAGGGAATTAGTATTACAAAATCAATAAGTAATAACAAATTATCAGCAAATAAGAAATGAGTAAAAACCTGAAGGAAATATGTTATTGTTAAAGAAAGAAGAGGTGATAGCAAACCTAACAAAACATGAATGGTATAGAATTTAATTGATTTATTAAATGTTAAACTTCTGTAAAAATATCGCCAAAACAATGCGATCGCAATGAAGTTAATCGGTAGGAATAGAAGAAGGATTTGCTCAAAGCTACTGATCACAAAAGATATTTGCTTGAAACAGATTTAATAATTTGTAAGGAATAAATAATTATTTGTATAATATTTGGCTAAACTTAGAAAATATAAAGTGGAGATGATATATCGTTGATAATATGGCGCATAGTATTCCAGTAGAGGAAATAAAAAATAGGAGATTAAGCATAAGAAAAGAACTTGCTAATAGACAATTAGATGCGCTATTAGTACCTCTTGGGATCAATTTTTACTACTTGTTTGGAAAACAGGGGATGCCATCAGAGAGAATTATTGCTGGGATAATACCGCAAGATGGAGATTCTTTCCTATTATCTCCTTCTTTTGAAAAGTCAAATATGCAAATATCTACTGGGATGGAGGATATCGTAGTATGGGAAGAGACAGATAATGCTTACTCAATCCTTGCCAAAGAATTCAATGAGAGGGACATAGGCAATAAAATCGGTGTTGACCCAAAATTATGGATTGTTGAGAAAGAGAGAATTGAGAAAAACTCTAAAAGAACTCTGGAATCAGTTGGTAAAATATTAAATAATCAACGAATGGTGAAGAGTGATTGGGAGTTGAAACAAATGCAAAAAGCCACGAAAAGCTCTGCTGATGGGATACTAAATGCATTGA
>JAAFKL010000437.1 GCA_021399405.1 Candidatus Heimdallarchaeota archaeon
AAATATGCTCACTGGCTGGGAGATGATTTTAATACTATTCGAGAATTTGAATTTCAGCTTGTTAACCTTGATGCAGACTCTGAACTTGAAATATTGTACTCTCGGTTCTTCTGGTATTTCGGATGGCCAATTTCTCAACTAACTTCATTGGATGGCGATGGAACAATTATAAAGACACAATATTTACCATTTGGAAAGGATCTAGTCTTCAATGTTGGTGATATTGACGGTGTTGGTACATCTACGGAAATTATCCTTGCTGTTAAATATTTCTTCAATCCATCAATTGCAATCCTAGCTGTATTCGATAACAATTTTGGTCTGAAGGATGGTGTGGCACCAGTTATTCTCAATGGTATGTTCCCGATTACAGAAATCGCAGTTGGAGATTTTGATGAGACCACAACAGGAGAAGAGTTCATCTATTTCTTTGAAATGGCCGAGCTTAATCTTCCAGAGATCATTTACAATCTGATTGGGTTCCCAACATTGTTTATACAATTCGGATGGAACAATGCTTTCAATAGTAATTATACTATTCCATTGGATTTTGATAATATTATTGGTATCGCTCCTACAGGTGAACCTACCGTGAACTATTGGGTAGAGGTTGCAAAAGATGTTGATGGTACAGCTGGTAACGACATTACTTATCTAGTCATTGAATCCCGTACCGGAGATCTATTCAATTATGACTTCAGTGCATCTGGAGTATTAATGACCCATACCGGAATAATTAGAGATAGTGCTATTCCATATGCAAAGACATCGTTTGTTACAGGAACCTTCGAGGGATGTGGAACCAATTCGTTCATTACCTTAACTGCAGCAAATTCAATTTCATGTTATTATAATAATGATGGAAGTCTAAACTTCACCTCTCCAATAGAAGCATGGAGTCGAACATTGGAATTCGATGTAATACAAGATATGATAGTTGCAGATCTTGATGATGATGGAATTGATGATCTACTGATTGCTAGTTTTAGTGGATACGTTTGGGTAACAAGGAGTAATCCGCCACCACAACCATTGTTGCAACTAAGTGCAGATAGTCTGTTGACTGAAAATATCCCCAGTTCTGTAGAAAATGATACACCAACACCCCTCATTATACTCGGTTTTGGTACATCTTTTATGACCGGATTATTGGTTATATTGAAGAAAAAGAAGATACTACCTCTCTAACATAAAAAATTAAAAAAAACAAATAAAATAATATTATAATTTTACAATAAATTCAATTAAATCAATTATATGATTCAAATACATTATTCCAGAAGATACCTGATAAGGTCATCCAAAAACCAATTTAATACTCCCTTATTCATTTCTTTTGTGCTTTTAAGTGCAGCAATTCTGGTTTTGATTAGAAAACTTATTCGGTTATATAACTAATTATAGAATGATTAATTGAACATCAAAACCCTGTTTATTTTGTTCTTTTAAAATTTCTTTCTCTGATTTGAAAAGAACAGGAATATTGTATTTTTTGGCGATAGCCAAGCTAAAGCAATCTGAAATAGATATAGCATATTGACATTTGAATGCTCCAGCTTCTCTCCATATCTCTTCGGAGGGGATGATTCGGCAAATGATTTTGATATCCTCAACAAACTCAGTTGCTATCTCTTGAGAGAAATTTCTGCAAAGTATGTAGTAAAGTTCAGTAATCGAATAATTATGAATAAGTATTTTGTTAATTTTATGATTCTCTAAGATATTTAC
Source organism: Candidatus Heimdallarchaeota archaeon (assembly GCA_021399405.1). The sequence continues at coordinate 1,729 of JAAFKL010000437.1, forward strand.
GTTGAATATCCCACCTAATTCAGATTTGAGAAAAAATTCTATGAAAAGACCTGTGTCAACTACAACTGGTCCTGAGTATGAGGTTAGATCATTAATACCGCTCAAGATTCCGACTCTCCCGCAGCTGCGAAGAAATATCCTTTCCTTCTAATAATCCATAATATTTCTTTGAAAAATCTAGTCGATCAATCATGCTGAACTGAAAATCATCGATTAGTCTACGAATGATATCCTCATAGGTTAGTCTCTTACCGGATTCCTTTTGGAAATTTGCCATAAGATTGAGTAATTCCCTCTTTACCTTGTCAGATATTTGGATAGTAGTCATTCTATAGTGCTTATAGTCGCTATAGTATATGAGATTTTTCTCTAGAAATGAATATTTTTTCTATATTTTCAATTTTTCCATAGCAATTGTAATAGATCCAGTTAATGTATTAATTAATCGCAATATCAGGTAATTTAATTGTTATTAGTCTCTGAAAATATGGGGTTTAAAATTAAGCTAACCCATTATTCCAGAAGATACTGGATAAGATCATCCAAAATCCGATTCAAAACACCTTTATTAACATCAGAAGTGCTTTTGAGGGCAGTAATTCGGGTTTTAATTAGAAAGCTGATCCGATTATAATCTGATACTATACGCTCAGCCACATCTGTAAAGTAAATACAAATCAGAATTAAGTCATCTTCAATTTTTGCCGCATATACAAGTGATGAAACCTTAATTTCGGAAGTGACGGGTAAGGGTCCAAACAATCCTTCCTGGAAATTTTCTCCTTGACCAACCAAAGTGAAGAAAAAGATTGAATTCCTCATATATTCAACTTCAGTGAGAAGATGTTCATTCAGCTTAGCAACGACATCTGGTCCATGATGAGTGACGTTCAATGCTGCAAGAGATATCCCAGATGAATATTCATCATAACTAGAAGCTGCTTTAGGTACTGTAGTAACTTTACCTTCTTCAGGTACAACAAGTTCTGGTAGTCCTATTTTCTCAGGAGCTAGATATTCGAAAAGATGAGCTAATTGTCGTTTAGAAGACATAGTATTAATTGCATTAACAAATAAATTTGAAATAAACTCGTCTGAATAAAGAAATTGGAGTTCGAACTGCAAATCAACAACAATTTGTTTTAACACATTGATTACAGTTTCTTCAGTGTGTACTCCCCAAAGTGCAGGATCTATGTTTATTGTTCTATCAAATGTGTCTATCTTCAACATGCCTTGACTAGTTTTCTGGATATCTTCCAAGATAGTGGAGGCTTGTTGTTCTATTACATGTCTAAGAGTAGATGAAGTATGTGCAGCTAATTCTTCCAAGAATACGGTGATAATATTTGATGCAACACCGATTGTAGAAATATCTTCAACACTCTGGGGCTCTATATCATCAGCTATCTTATTTAGTAATCCCACCAGCCTTTCTTTAGACACCGGTTTTTGCATGAAATCAATGGCTCCTAAGCGCAAAGCTGCGGATATTGCTTCACTCTGGGCGATACCTGATAACATGATAACTTTGATATCTGTTTTACGTTCATTTAATTTTTCGAGTAATTCCAATCCTGTAATATTTGGAAGAATTATATCGAGAAATAGGACATCCGGATTCAGAAATTGTGAGTTATCCAGGAATTCCTGTCCTTCTTCGAATGATGCTATGACTTGATGACCAGACTCCTTAATCATTCGTGAAACGGTCTCTCGAACGAAAAGGCTATCGTCAATAATTACGCATCCAAGACTCTCAGCCACAATCTTTGCAAATTAGGATGAATATTTCAATCTTTTATTGTGTTTACAGATTTAAAAAACAATAAAGCTAGAATCTTAGAGCAGAGCAACTAGAAATTAAATGAGAAATAATATGAATTGTCCAACAAATAGGAGCAGATACTAATTTCTTTCAAAATGATTTATTAATTGGTAAATCGGTGAAAAATTAAGATTGAGTTTATACCTCACTTCATAATTGATTTGGTAATATTATGAAATTTTTGTCTCCAGAAGCAGATTATGGTAATATTGAGTACAAACTTACGTTGAGTCATCATCTGGATAATGTGAGTAGAATCGAGGAATTAGCCTCACAAATGAGATTTCGATTGTATGAGGGTAATGGTGAGGCATTCTACTATATAGGAGTTGAAGATGATGGCACTCCTACAGGTATTTCTGATGAGGAGCTAGAAAAGAGTCTGGCATCTCTTGAAAAAGTAGCTTCTTTGGCAAAAGCAAAAGTCATGTTGCTAAGAAAAGAAAGAGGTAACGAGGGGCTGATTTCTGAGTTACTGATAAGAAGAGAGAAGGATCCGGAAGAACTACCTGCCGATATAAGAATAGCAAGTGTGGGAAATGTTGATGCTGGTAAGTCTTCGTTAATTGGTGTTTTGCTAAAGGGTACATTGGACGATGGCAGAGGATCTGCTCGGAGTTTGGTGTTTAGGTATTTACATGAGTTAGAATCAGGAAGAACATCCTCGGTTAGTACCACAGTGATTGGATATGATATTAATGGTGAAGTGGTCAATCAAGATAACATTCATCCTCCGACTGATATTGAATTATTAGAACGCTCTATCAAAACGGTTACCTTTCACGACTTAGCTGGTCATGAGAAATATCTAAAAACGACAATTTTTGGATTAACAGGATTAACTCCAGAGTTTGCCATGTTGATCGTAGCAGCAAATCAAGGTGTTCTTCAGATGACAAAGGAACATCTAGGGCTATTGATAAGCTTAAAGATTCCATTTTTCATTGTACTAACAAAAATAGATTTGGCACCAGAAAACATAACAAAACAAACAAGGCAGGAACTTACCAAGCTACTAAAAATACCTGGAGTATCAAAAGTCTCTTTCAATGTAAAATCCAAGGATGACGTTGTTATTGCTGCCTTGAACATATCAAATAAATCGATTGTTCCAATATTCTCTATCAGTTCGGTTACTGGGGTGGGTGTTGATTATTTGCAGCTTTTCCTTCAATTACTTCCAGCTAAACGAATTGAAGAAGCTGATCAGGATCTAGAATTCCGAGCGTATATTGATGACATCTACCATGTAACTGGTGTAGGTACTGTAGTCGCAGCAATGGTGTATTCAGGCACAATAAGTACTCAAGAGAATGTGCACCTTGGTCCATTTAATGACGGATCTTTCCGAGAAGTGCGTTTGAAATCAATTCATTACAAACGAGTGCCCACTAGTAGTATTTATTCAGGATTAAATGCCACATTCGCTTTGCATAACATCCATAGAGAGCAGGTGAGAAAAGGGATGGTTCTAGTTTCTAAAACTGAGTTTCAGAATAAAGCATTTTTTGAATTTGAAGCCGAAATTTATGTCCTTTATCATTCAACTACTATTCGTCAAGGTTATTCCCCAGTGATACATTGCAGAAGTATAAGACAAAGTGCTCAAATGGTGCAGATTGATTCACCATCAATTAGAACTGGTGATAGGGCAAAAGTAATTTTTAGGTTCCTATATCGCCCAGAATATATTCGTGCTGGTCAAAGAATTGTTTTCCGAGAGGGACGAACAAAAGGATTGGGCATAATAACTGATATACGGTAGTCTAGAGGAAAAATAGACTAAAAACCTATTATTTACTAGTGTGATATGATGCATATTGCTGAATAAGAATCTTGATCATAATGAATGGAAAAGAATTAAATAGTTGAATCGGGTAAATATTGAATTGATAGGGTTATACAATGAAACGTGGCTTAATGAAATTAACTGGAATATTGCTTATGTTTAATTTAATGATCAGCGGAGGATCAGGACAAGAATTTGTAGGTGATTACAATATCTACTATAGTGATAAATTAAAAACAGATATGGGATTTACATGGGAGATCATAAAATTTGATTTTATCCTCCCTCCACCTCCTGAGGGAGAGATAATGCCACCTTCCACCACAACTATCACAGGCTCAGATGGAGAAACTACAACCGTTGTGGTTGAAACAACTACTGCTTTTGACGAGATTGATATTCCAGATATCAAACCTGGGACACTATACACAGTTAAATTGCTTAAGGATCTTGGTGGTTTATCACAAAAAATGTATTGGGAAGATTATAATACTAACCAAGATGAATATTTTCAGGTTTCTTTTTCCGATCCCGATATTGATACTTGGTCAGGTAATTTTGGTCCTGAAGGGTTTATCGAACCAAATACTATTCGTTTTGAAAATGGTACAGAGTTAAATTTCTTTGAATATCGAATAGATCTGATAGAAACCCTAGAAGGAGAGCTTCCAGATGATTTTGAATTTGGATATAAGATTGAAAATGGTGTTTACTTTGAGAAAACTAATTATTCCTCTTATCAAGATGTGGTGCAAATGGAATCACAGATCGATGTTGATACGGGGATTTTATTGTATCTTTCCTTATATCAAAATATTACAGGTTTTACCTCAGATGTCGAAATGAGGCTTGATCACGTTGTAGGGATTGATATCAATACTTTCAATGGAAATGGGAATCCAACTTTAAGTGTACCATTATCTCCTATTTTTGTCTATTCGATAATTATCTTACCAATCATAATTGGCAGAATAAGAAAGCAAGTGAACTAATTGACCTGAATCTCAATACGTTGACATTAAGATTTATCTAACTAGCTCCTCTTTCTCTTCTTTTTCTTAGATTTAGATTTTTTCTTTTTCTTGATATATTTCTCTCTTTCTGATCTTTCAAACTGACTTAGTATTGTTTGCAGTTTCATAATAATTGCTTTTTCTTCATCACTAACATTGTCATCAATTTCTCCAATTATTCTAGCATTTTGTAACAACGTGTTTCGTGCTGCTAGCAAACCTTCTCGCTCTTTCTTATCAATTATATTATCAGATAGTGCTTCCTCCAGCAATAATGAATAAGATTGTAAGTCTCCTACGATTTGACGAAGTAGTAATTGTTCATCACTTGTGACTACTCCATCCTCTTCTGCAACCTGCATAAGTTTCATCCATGATTTAGTAACCATTTTTTCACTCTTCCAGTGCTTGGGCAAATTCAACAGAGAAAAGGTACCACTAATTTCTTCTGTTCCTGCGATATAATTGAAAATAGGATCATGTAATTGTTCATGCTCTCGATAATTCCTTACAGCCAAAAATCCGGTAAAAGAAGCCACAATGATAGGTGTAAACAAAAATAACACAATTGTTAATGCTAAATTCTCAGTTAATTGAATAAATCTACCCATAAAAAATGCCACAATCGAGCTAAGTAGTAGTGATATTGTCGGTAACATGGAATAAAATGAATTGCGATTTTCGTCAGGTACAATATCTATAAGAATTCGCTGTGAAGCGATCATCCAGACGGTGTTTAGAATTAATCCAAATACTGAAATCACGAAAAAGAAAAAGGCAGCAACATAATTAATGCTAGAAGTCTCTAAATCTATGGGGTATTTACTTAGAAGCAATGCGTATAATCCATAATACAGTAAACCTTGCATTGCAATAATAAAGGGTAAGGACTTAGTTATGTTGATTTTTCTACTTAAAATAACACCAATATAAGTTGAAATTGAACCTGAAAAGAAAATGCTAAAATAGAGAATTGCTGCTCTTGGATCCGAACCTGTATACGCATAATTTAGTGGAATAAAGATAAATGTCAACCAAACAAAATTTACAACAGTGACTATAATGTAGGTCAGGAAAAAGAAAACCATCAATTTCGATCTAAAAATGAGTTTGATACCGCCAAATAACAAGACAAGGAATCGTTTGAAAGATGGCCGGGGCACCTCTATTGGTACAATACTTTTTTCACCAATTATTATCTCCTGAAATTTGAGGAAAATCATGACAGCAATCGCAAACATGGCAATTGACTGAATAGCAAATACTGCTTCTCTTGAGATCGTATCGGCAAGCCTCCCACCTAATAAAACCGAAAAACTACTAAAAAATCTAATAAAAATAATTGTCTTCCCAAAAATTAAACGATAATGTTCTCTCTTTGGATCTAATCCCTTTGTATTAATTTTGTAATTAGTGTCAAACCAAGATTGTAGTACACCAGATTCCTGTGCTAAGGCTATAGCTTCTAAAATAAAAAGCCCAAATAGATACGGTAAGACCAAATCTGATGGGACATAAGAAATCAGTGCTAAAAGAAGAAATGAAATTCCATGCATAATGTAAGCAAAAATTAATACGAATTTTCTTCCCAACCAATCCGCAATAACCGATGAAGGAAAATCTACCAATGCTTGGAAAACAAGACTGGCTGATATCAAAATACCGTATTTGGCAAATCCAACAATCCCAAGTATGTAAATAACATAAAATGCTGTGGTTAGTTGCAGACCTCCATACATTAACCCTGAGAACAGGAAATATATTGAAATCATCTCTTTTGATTCTTCTGGATAGTCTTCTATTTTCAGATACCTATGTAGATATTTTGAGACACCTGAAAAATAATCACCAATTATCAATCTTAGCGAATTGAGAAAAATTTACCTCAAATATGAAATTTTAGGTCAAAGGGAATAAATAAATGATTTTTGCATTAATAATATTCGTATATTCAAGTAAAATCAAAGTAGAATGCACTTTTACTATGAATTAGTTATCTTATTTCAATAACTATTAAATACTAAAAACTTGTATTAGTTGAATTAGTTAAGTGATTTTATGAGATTAGCTAAAATTAACATATTTTTCGCAGTTATGATAATCTGTTTATTCGCAGGATCGACATTTGCCCAGTCAGATGATTACTACTATGAATCTGAAATCAAATACTCAGATAAACTCAAAGCAGGAATGGAATTTACCTGGGAGATTTCAAAATATAGTGTTGAAATCCCTTCGGACAAATTAGGTCTTGATCAAGCAGCTACTACGGTGACATCAACAGTAGATGAAACGACTTATGTTACCACCACTGCCCCACCAGAGACTTCAACTACCGTGTACACTAGCTATGAAACAACGACTTGGGATGATTCAACAACAACAACATACACCGAGGACATATCATATCCTAATTTTCCAGATATTGCAGTCGGTACAACAATTACAATAAAATTGTTAAAGGATTTATCAAACTTCACTCAATACTATTTTACCGATAATTCTGACTACGACGATTATCAGACATATGTAGATAGCTTCTTTGAGATGTCATACTCAGCTGGAACTCAAGAGGAGATGAAGAATTTTATACCTGCAGAAGCCTTAATTGGGCCAAACACTGTTGTATTTGAAAACGGAACAGTCATGAACTTATTTGAATTACAAGTACTAGAATATGAACGATATCAAGATGAATATGAGGATGAAGATTCTAGTTCAACATTTGAGGTAAAAGATGGTATAGCCATCCAAACCGAATCATACAATGATCCAGATAGGAATGAAACTTCTTCATTAAATATTCAGTATGATATCGACACTGGACTATTGGTGTATGTATATTCTGAACTTAGAGAGAGCGATACACATTTTGAGATTGAGGTTAAATTACAAAGTAGTGAAGGTCTTGATGTTAACAATTTAGTGGCTAATGATGACCCAACATTATCGGTTCCAATCTCTGCAATATATGTATATACCCTTATTCTGGTTCCTATTGTAGTAAACAGGATTAGAAAAAAAAAATAGTATCAGTTAGAATCAGCTATACTCCGAAAAAATCATAAGAAAACCACAAATTCTACTTATATTCAAACAAAATTTAGAAAAGAATTATATAACAAAATCAACTAATAATAGAATTAAAAGGGAAAAGAAATGAAAAACAATTTTGCAAAATTCATTGGTATTTTTATAATGATCAATTTAATGATAAGTGGTGTGTCAAGCCAAGAATATGTTAACGATGATGATATATATTATAGTCAAAAATTAAAAGCAGGAATGGAATTTACTTGGGAATTTGTGCGATTTAATTTTGAACTTAACAATACGCAAGGCGATTCCCCTGCTTTGGATCAAGCCAGCACATCTACAACTGCTGTGACATCCTCCGTAATCGATGAAACCTCAACTATTACTATCACAGCCACAACAACCTCCCCAGTAACAAGCTCAGACGATGTAACCGTTACCGAAACTGAAACTGTTTCAGATCAAGAGTTTCCGGAGATTCCTCCTGGTTCAAAATATACTTTAAAACTCCTCAAAGATTTGGGTGATTTGTCCCAGGAAGAATACTGGGACACATATGAAACGGATGTAAATGAATATTATGATGGCAGTTTTAACGATCCAAATTTGAACGATGAAGAGTTTTTTGGAGGTTTAGATCCCTTCATCTTTCCTTCTGAGATTAGATTTTCAAATGGAACTGAGCTAAATTATTTTCAATATTCTATAGAAGAGAGACAACGTCAAATGGAGGAATATTCTGAAGACTATACTGATGATAGTCCTTTTGGATCTGAAGAATATTATATTCAAGATGGAATTGCAATAGAGAAAATTGATTTTTCTGAAGAGAATATGACATTTATTGTAGAGCAAAGAGCTGATATTGATACTGGGGTTCTGCTGTATTTATCATTGGTTCAGGAATTCGATGAACTCAAAGTTGATCTATTAATTGTACTTGATCAAACTGAAGGAATTGACATAGACACAGTAATTGCAAATGATGATCCTACACTAAGTGTCCCAATTTCAGCAATATTTGTCTATACCCTTATTCTGATCCCTATAATAGTAAATAGAATTAGAAAGAAAAACTAAATTCCTGGAATGTTAACCAAAAAATCAAAATGAATGAATTATGAAATATCGATCTCTCTAAGTAGTTTCCTCCTTATTTGATGTTAACAATCGATCATTGCTAGCAAAGAATTAAATATGTGTATCCACTAATAATTGAATTGTTAGCGTGATTTAATGCATTTAAAGATAAAGCTATATATAATTTTTATATTACTAAATTTAACCGTAAGTGGATCGATGGCCCAAAGTGACCCATATTATGAATTACCCGAATATCGATACTCTGATCAATTAGTAACTGGGGTGGAATTCACTTGGGAGATTTCAAAGCTTAAGATGGAATTAAACTCAGATGCCACTTTGAGTGATGATGATAGCCTTGAAGATATTCGTGCAGGAATGAGTATGACAGTCAAGATTATTCAAGATTTATCTAATTTTAATTTGACAGATTTCTATGCTGCATTGGCAAACAATACGAATGACGGCATTGACAATTATTTCTCCTTTTTTGAAATTTATTATGCAGATTATTTTGAAATATCCTATTCAGAAGACGACGAAGAAGCTATGAAGGGTTTTCTTCCAATTCAAATACTGATTTCTCAAAATACCATTGAATATCCAAATGGAACTGTTATCAATACCTACGAACTTGCCTATGAGCAATTTCAACAAAGAGAAGATACATATTTCGATGAATTGGAAGAGGCTGGAATAAGCTCAACTTACGAAATTAAAGGTGGAATTGCAATTCAAAAACAACAATTTGATCAGACAGAAGATGGTTTTTCAGGTATTAGCGAGACTCGATTTGATATTGATTCTGGAGTTCTTATTTATTTGAATAGTAATGTGCAAGATGAAGATGGAGACTTTGAGCTCGAATTTCGATTAAAGAACTCAAAAGGAATTGAGATCAATACAATAGTTCCAAATGACGATCCGACTTTGTCAATTCCATTCTCAGCTACATTTGTTTTTGCTTTGCTTCTAATCCC
>JAAFKL010000438.1 GCA_021399405.1 Candidatus Heimdallarchaeota archaeon
GAATCGTGGAATAACACACCGTCTCCTGGTGTTGTGGCTGTTATAGCTGCACCTCCTGTTTATGATGGAATAGATCAGAATTATATCTCTAGTTATACTGCATTCGGACAGGAAACATCTATAGGATCAGGAATTGGCTCAGAGATAGGTACAATAGTAAGTACTACCTACTCATTCGAACAAACACTGGATGTTAGTGTTATTGAAGTCTTAAGAGCCTCTTGGTCGAGGACAGTCTCCACTGAATTTATTCAAACAAACACCAAAATCCACACTGAAATCAAAACAGTTAGCTACGCAACTGGCTGGACAGATGACGCGGTTGTATTTCATGAAACATCCTATACCTCATATAAATACCAAATTATTTCTCATCCATACAATTCTAGTCTAGTCGGAACCCATATGACGATTGACGTTCCTGATATACCTTTGATGCACGCTTGGACTCTTCCATACTTCAATTCTGTTCATGGTGAATTAGTGTCAGAGACTTTGAATCACACAATAGGTCAGCCTTGGACCTATCCCTCAAGAGCAGAATCGGCTGTGATCGCACCAATTCGGTGGCAAGCAGGAGAACAGATTGTGGGTCAGGGATCGGGCTTCACAACAACAATAATAGAGGTTGCCGAACAAACCGATTCTGTTATGGAGATGGTGGTAACTACCGAGGATGAATCTGGTGGTGCTGTTGGAGGTGGTGGTTATGAAGATTCCATAGGTGCTCGAGATTCAACTATTTATGAAATTATAATTGGAGAATCAGCCATATTTGAAGGCTGCGTTGGTTTTATTGCTAATGAAGAACTGTGGGAGGAATTAAACTACATTTACAATCTAATTGCCTATTATCAACAAAGTTCTGATGGTCGCAATTACCTTGTAATTAATTACTATGTTGAGGGAGCAAGTGTTTTTGTGCCAACAACTACTGAACCAACAACAATTGAGACTACACCTGGTGATACTACTCTTGATGATACTCCTGAAGGTTTTATCTCAGCTGGAAACGGAGTACTGGGCTTTCTTATGATTATTACAACTATTCGAGTCATAAGGCGAAAAAGAGATTAGATTACCAAAAATTGATTTATAGACTTATTAGTCCATTATTACTTGCATATATGTAATGAGTTAGATATTTCTCAGAGGCTGGGATTGTATCCCCTGATAATGATGCTAATGACTACAACTACAAATCCCAAAAATATATTGAAATAAATTAACCTAAAAATCCATTTTTTCCTAATTTCAGGTTTGGAGATCTTGTCTACTTTTTTAAGCTTCAATATTATTAGTACTACCATCAAGATAGAAAGGATAATCTTGATGGATAAAGCAACAGAGTAAAAATCAAATCATTTCAAAAATAAGTAGACACCACTTTTATCTTTGGGGATGAGTACCATTCCTGATACAGAAACTAAGATGGAGCTCAGGATCATCCAGAATGACAATCTTTTGATGATTTTATTCATCAAATCACTTCGTTCCTTGTGTGAAACAATAGTTTGTTGAATGATTGGTAGAAATACTGCTATGTAGACAAACATTCCACCTACCCATAGGATAGTTGCAAAATCATGAATCAGGAGCATAAAATGGTGTGCCATAATCGAATTATATAAATTTCTATTTTATAGGTATTGTTGAATCTGAACTAAATCAACAGAGAGATGATCTATAATTGAACTTCGAGGGTGTGAAAGGACTGAATTGATATTTATTAATGATATGTATTGTTCCTCTCTTATGAATTTCGATCTAAAATGCAAGTCTTGGACAAAATTATACTATATGCCAATAAACTTCTTAGACAAGCTGTCAAAATAGCAATTATGAGTAAAATTGTATTAATCAATGCAAGTATCCTGGATGTGAAAGAGGGAAAACTAGTTCCAAATAAACACATAGTCATTGCTGATGGTAAAATTGTCAGTATTCAAGATGATTTTCCTGAAGTAGAAGATGCACAAATTATTGATATTGCCTCAAAAATAGTGATGCCCGGACTTTGCGATGCTCATGTGCATGTTCTTGCAACCACAGCTGATCTCCAGAGTCTTAGTTCACAATCACCCAACTATTTGATGGCACAATCTATGATTTTGATGAGGGACATGTTGATGCGAGGATTCACAACAGTACGTGATGCAGCAGGTGCTGATTGGGGTATTGCAAAAGCAGTTGAAGATGGTATTGTCGAGGGTCCTAGAATACTATACTGTGGTTATGCCCTATCTCAAACTGGTGGGCATGGAGATGGTCGGGGGTCAGGGGATGACAGTGAGGATTTCTACTACAATAATCCTGGACTGGGGAGGATATGTGATGGGATTTCAGAGGTTCGCAAAGCAGCGAGAAATGAAATAAGGAAGGGTGCTCATCACATCAAGATTATGGCTTCTGGTGGCGTGGCATCACCAACTGATAGGGTAGATAGCATCCAATTCTCCGAGGAGGAGATTAGTGCTATCGTTGATGAGGCCCAGTCAGCAAAAATATATGTAATAGCTCATGCTTACACAGCTGATGCGATAAACCGTGCGCTGAAATTGGGTGTTCGGTCTATTGAGCATGGAAATCTTCTCGACGAGGAGTCAATCGAATTATTTCTCAAACATGATGCTTTCCTGGTACCCACTCTGGTCACCTATCAGGCTCTTTCCGAGGAGGGAATGAAGTATGGTCTCTCCCACGACTCTTACGAGAAATTATCTGTGGTATTAGATGCTGGTCTAGATAGTTTGGAACTGGCTTACAAGCAAGGCGTCAATATTGCCTATGGTACAGATCTACTAGGTGAGATGCAAAAAAGACAGCTTGAAGAATTAACAATCAGAGCTAAGGTTATGTCCCCAATTGATGTCATAAGAACAGCCACCATCAATGCTGCAGAATTATTTGGAATTAAGGGAATCACGGGACAGGTAGAAATTGGAGTGATTGCTGACCTGCTGGTCTTAGATGGAAATCCCATGGAAGATTTGAATGTTCTTGTAAATAGTGAAATCAACCTAAGATTGATTATGAAAGATGGAAAGATATTCAAGAACACCTTGTAATATCTCAATCTTATGAAATTTTAAAAGGTTAGATTGTCAATAATCACATTCTCGATTCACTCATTACGAAAATTGAAGAATTTATAATTAGGAAAAAATTTCCCACGCAACGATTATTTATGCAATAGAATCTCTTAGGTGTAAAAAAATTAATCAGTCCCCAAAAGCCTAAAATACATTATTACCCCACATTAATTGTATTAAATGGACACTCCTAATTTTGAGAAGATATACAGTTTTTTGTCAGACTTCGAAAATGAATATGACCTTGGACGGCTGGCAAGGTATAAAACATTAACTCCAGAACTTATTGAACTTGCAGAAAGGGCTGGGCTTACACAGGAGGTAGATGCCTCACGCGCTCTCTTCATTTCTGATTTTATAGTTACATCCTCAGAGGTTCCAGCAGAAGTGGATGACGAGGAGCGGCGGATCTCTATTATTAAGTTCTTCATTGATGGGTTTCAGAGAAATCAAGATTCAGACAAGCTGATGAGAGCTTTTTATCTTAGTCAGAAAGTAGCGCAGGCAATTAAGAGAAATGATTACTTCCTAGCAGGTAGAGGGCTTGATCGTGCCAGTTCACAAATAATTTTCAAGGATATCCTAATTGCCCCCTATCTGGAGGTGGCTAAACAGCTGCTCGGTGAGGGTGAACCTGCTTGGGAGCTTGCTTTGTTAGCTTCTGCTGTCAAGTCATCTTTGCCTCATTTGGAGATGAGTGCTTACTCAGATGCTAAATCTGCAGATAATCTGCTCCCCTATACTTGGAAGATATTAGCAGAATTTGAGAAAGCACATAAGGTTGATAAAAATGACTTGATGAGCATTCCTAACATTGATAAATCACAAATAATTTTGTTGACTAAGTTCAGTAATCTACCCCACATAGGTTTGACTAATATTAAAAAACAAGTAGATGTACAGGAGAAGGTTCTTGTCAATGATTTGCTTAAATTTATGGACGAATCTGACAATGATAAATCAATTCTCTATGTCAGTGGAAGTGTCGTGAATTCGGATGAAAATGTCTTACTGGTCAGAAATGGTCAGACTGAGGGAAAACCAGTGATCATCATAAAAACTCCAGCCGATGAAGTGAATGTAACTGAAATGTTGACCCTATTAGAGCAGAGATCATTGGAGGGTAATGCATGGAATGAACTGTATAACAAGCAGAGGGTGATGGTATCATACGAGAAGGTGACAGA
>JAAFKL010000439.1 GCA_021399405.1 Candidatus Heimdallarchaeota archaeon
AAAATGAGAAAGAAAACAGCTCAACAATTCCAGCAGATCCCTTATGGTAAATTCAAGATGAATTTACAGAGTAAAGGAGAATTGTATGGAATAAGGATAGTATTTGTGGATGAAGCTTATACCTCACAAACTTGTTCAGGGTGTGGTCTGATAAGAAAAGCAAATAGAGTAAAACGTGGTTTGTACAGTTGTAAAAACTGCAAACTACAAATAAATGCAGATATTAATGGAGCAATTAATATCATGCGAAAAGTAGCTCCAAATAGTCTATCTAAATGGAGTAGTGGCGACATCATCTCGCCTGATCGTCTGAGATTGGTTAATTTCAGCGTTTGAAATATTGTACCTACAATTTAGATGATGATGGAGGAGAACGATAATAATAACAATAATAATACTGAATCAATAGATTAGTAGTTAAATTATTTCCAATTTAAATTGATTGAGCATTAAATATCAATAATTAATTGCTCTAAAAGAAAATATTTTTACTTTACGTGAGTCTGCTATCTCGTGCTCATTGATGAGATTAATCTGCCAGCAAATTCGGTAATCTATGAACCAAAAATTGATAATTATGAAGAATTGAAGTATGAAGAACTTCAACGAAAAATATTGGATTCAAATATGGCTCATGAAATTACAAAATTTCCAACACTGGCAATAATTAATGATGCTCACCGATCAACACCATCAAAGAAGATTCTTGAAATACTACTCTCCTCAGTAAAAAATCATAAAATTAATGCAATCATAATCGCAACTGGAACCCATACTGGACCTTCAGATCAAGAATTAAAGAAATTATTACCTAGAGCAAAATTATTGAATGAAATAGAAATATTGGTCCATGATTCACGATCTACAAATTTGGTAAATCTGGGTAAAACTTCAAGGGGTACTGAAATTCTGATTAATCCAGTAATAAAAGAATATGAACAGATATTATGCATTAATTCAGTTGAACCACATTATTTTGCCGGTTTCACAGGGGGTGTTAAATCAATATTACCTGGACTTGCTGGAATAAAGACTGTAGAAAAAAATCATTCATGGGCTCTGGATCCTAAATCAGGTCCTACAAAGATTGAGAACAATCCTCTACAATTAGATCTTCAAGAAGCTTTGACCTTTGTTAATAATAGATTATTAGGGGTTCAGATGGTGAGTATAGGTGAGAAGATCTATGATGCTTTTGTGGGGGAGCTAATGGATTCTTTCAATGAAGCGAGATTGAAAGCACTTGATATGTTTTGCTTGAAAGTTGACAAACCCGTAGACTTAGTGTTGAGTGTAGTTTATCCACCATTAGATAGATCATTGTATCAGGCTCAGAAAGGTATTGAGAATACTAGACAAATTCTCAAAAAAGGTGGGCAGATGATTCTTCTGGCTCATTCCCCAAATGGAATAGGAAATACTGCTTTTTATGATACAATGCTCAAGTTCGACAATCCGACACAAGTAGTGGAGAATCTAACTAGAGAAACTTACAATTTTGGTGATCACAAAGCTGTCAAATTTGCAACAATGAAACTCGAGGGAGATTTATTTCTGATTGGAAACCTCTCAGAGGGAGAATGTAAGAATGTTTTCGCGGAATATTTAGATATTAATCATCTTGAAGAACATCTTCGTGGATTCTCGAAACAAGGTAAATCAATTGCTATTGTGCTGGATTCTGGGATATTAGTTATGACATTGTAACAAATTTACGTGAGGTTTGATAATTCTTCTAGTTTATACTTTTCACCAGTCCAAATTATTTTTCCATTACTTTCTGCTGAGAGTGGAATAAATTGTATAATTAAACTATTTTCAAGTTTTGATTTTATTCTCATTTTAGGAAAGACAATTAATTGATTGGCAGATTCAGATGTCACTACAGCTTCCGATCTTACAAATGAATGGGTTTCATGAGTACGTTTTCTAACTGCAGTTTCGTGCAGCTGTCTGAGAACTCCTTCGTCTTCATAGGTTGTGATATATTGATTAGAACTATCTTTGAGATAGCGATAAAACAAGATTGATTCTCCTGAAACAATAACACAATCAGAACCAAATTGTAAAGATCCAAAATATCCATCAAGAAATTCTAAAAAGGTTAAACGCTCCTGCTCACTAACTTCCTTTGGATAGCCAGTTTTTTCACGATCAGAGTAAATAATATCTTCTGATGAATTTTCCTTGTCCAATCTTAATATTTCTTGAGTTACCTTCCATGAATGCCCATTTCCACACTTAACAATTCCATCGACAACACGATTTTCATGTGTTACTCCATCGACAGTCCAAGTGTAAGATTGTTTACATACAGGGCATGGTAAAAGATTCAAATGATCAATTAGCATTAATTATTAAATTCTAAACAATCATTGTTTTTAGTTGTACTGCTTTCGGATAAAGGAAATTGCTTAATCTGTATTTATTGATTTTCCATTCCGAGACGTCTCTTTTCCCATTCAAATCTGATTGGAAATCTAAGTCCAATATACAGTAGCAATACCGAAAGTATGCCTAATAAATACCCAAACGCACCCGCAGAATAAGATAAAAAGAGATTGACAACTGCTGCATAGTGTATGAAGTAATGCAGTGGGGGTTTTACTTTTAGAATACCATATAGACCCAACGATAATGCTGCAAAAAGACTAATTTCAAGGGCTGATACTATTGGATTTATTTGAAATTCATCACCAATAAATAAATTATATAATTGACTGATTACTAGTAGAACACGGATTGCTCCTGCCCAAAGCATAATACCAATAATAATCAAATATGTTCTTTGAGCTCTTGGATTGTCTGATCTAGGAACAAGAACTTTCACAGTTTTGGATTTTTTAGGAAGGATTTTCCTACGTTTTTGAGACAAAGCGCTTCATACTGAATTCTAAATAACTAAATTTTAACGTTTAGAAATATCCTACGTTGAAGAGTAAATAATATATTACTGATTTTTTCGATTCACACTTTCTGTGATAACGATTGTGAAGGATACAAGCTAAAATCAAAATGTTTCAGTATCACAAAATTTTGAATCATATTGTGACTTGGTCATCTACACATTTAGGCATATCGACTCTTGTGCTTTACACATTTTCTTCAAAATCGATGAGAAAGGAATTATCTTCAAACCCACGATTATTCTTTTTTATTTCATTGGGGGCTATTGCACCTGATTTTGATCTAGTTATCCAAACAATAGTTCTAAATTTACCTGATTTATTTGTTTTCAGCTCTTTGAAGGATTTCTTTGCAGGATCACATAGAGTATGGAGTCACACATTTTTTGCACCATTATTGATCATGTTACTGGCGGGTCAAATTGCTAGATTAAAGAGATCTGAGAATAATTGGGAACGAAATATTCGATTATTTGCTTTCATGTGGTTGACACATTTATTTTTTGATTTGACTTTCGGACCTTTAGCATTATTTTATCCTTTAGATGACCGATTCTACAATGTATTTCTAGGAATTGAAGTGGGACTACAGGGAAATTATGTTATCCCACTAACTCTAGATGGATTTTATTCAGATATTCAATTCATTGGACAAGATACTGGATCAAGTTCATTCTTTGTAAATTGGACCCCTGATCAAAGAATCTCATTTTTCAGTTCAGATGTCACAAGAATAAATGTAACCAATTTCTGGCTTCATGTGGTCATTTTTCTTTATTATGTCTATATTGTTCTAATTCCATTTGTAGTATTTGAAAAACGTAATCTTTCCAAATTTTCAAATAATTATCAAAACAATCGTCGACTATCGGGATTTTTTGTCGGTATCGCTCAATTCCTAAATTATATAGATCTGAAGTATCAAACAATTCTACCAAAATTAAGAAAATTTTACCACAAGAGAAATGGTTGGTACGTTCAAATAATACTTGTCATGTTAATTATAACAAGTTATTATGGAGGACCAAAATATGGCGAATATTGGGAGGACAACCGGGTAGAAGGAGATAATTATTTTGTTTTATCCGATGGTCTCAAGTTTTTCAGTACTAAAACTTTCAATGTACCTAATGATTCCACTATGAAAGTTCAGCTTACTTTCACTGATCAAGCTCTACCAATCCAAGTATTTGGTATGATTATTGATCGTAATCTTGCAATAGATATGACCAATGAATTCAATATGATAATAAAAGAGTTTAATGATGGTATAATTGACTTCCCGAGTTTGCTTGATTCATATTACGTGCTTGTCAATACGTATATTTCTTTTGAAAATGTACGAGATCTGAATTCAACCCACATTGCACAATGGAATTACAAATCAGATGAATCATTAACCATAATTTCGGGCCTATATTCTTGGGATGCAAGTTTTTATTTTATCAGGAATTCAAGATATGAATTAAATTGGAAAATTCCAAGAGAGGAATCATACAATAAGGGAATAATTCTGATAATTTTGTTTTCTATTGCCTTATTTGTATCTTTGATAAGGAATCCGAAAAAAGCAGAAATTAAAGATCTAGGCAATTGATAATTGCTTTATTGTGATATATTGGAAACGGCTTAGTATGGCTGAATCTCAATATTTTGGTACTCAAGCAGATAGACTAGATGAAATACAACCCTCTGGAATTAGGAAAATGTTTGCAAGAGCACAAGGGTTAGAAGGAGTTATTTCACTTGGTATAGGAATGCCTGATCTAATGCCACCTCAAGGGTTACTTGATGAGGTTCAAAAATCACTTTCAGAGGTTCGTACACACGGTTATACATTGAATTCTGGAATCCCTGCCCTTCAGGAAAAAATTGTCTTGAAGTATAAAGAAGATTATAACCTCGATTTTTCCAACAATGGAGTCGTAGTAGGGGCAGGTGGCACACAAATAATCTATGCTGCAATTTATGCTTACACTAATCCAGGAGATGAAGTGGTGATACCTGACCCTGGTTTTGTCTATTATCCAACCGTTCCAAAAATGGCAGGATGCAATATCAAATCAGTTGGCTTAGATGATGATTTCCAAATTCCCATTGATCAATTAACAGAAACTGTTTCAAACAAAACAAAACTTATGATTATTAACTCTCCAAACAACCCCTGTGGTTCTGTTGCCAGTGAAGAGAACACCAAAGCAATTGCAGATTTAGCGCAAGATTATAATTTTATTATTTTAACAGATGAAGTTTACGAATACATTATTTTTGATAATATGAAACATTATCCAATGGCCAGATACGCGCCTGAACAGACAGTTACAGTAAATTCGTTTAGTAAAACTTATTGTGTCACGGGATGGCGTCTAGGTTACGGTATTGCTAATGATGAACTAATAAAACCGTTAGCCAAACTACATCCGTTTATTGTTGCAAATGCACCTTCAATTCCTCAGTTTGCTATTGCAAACTTCATGTGCACTGATGGAGATTATCAATTTAGAAAAACATTGAGAGATACTCTACAGAGTAGAAGAGATGTTGTTGAGACTGAATTTTCAAAAATCCCGGGAGTTGAAGTACCTAAAATCAAAGGATCATTTTATGCATTTCCCAAAGTCGTGCATGATAAATTCACTTCAGACAACAAAGGCTATGAATTCTCCGAAGAAATATTTGAAAAGGCAAAAGTTGTAACAGTGCCAGCTTCTGAATTTGGAGAAACAAGATGGGATCACTTCAGAATTAGTTTTGGAAGTGCAAATGAGGAACAATTGAAAGAATCAGCTGAAAGAATCACTAAAGTTCTCGAATAATTAGTATAAATTATTTTATCTTTAGATATGTCTTACAATTTTTTTCATTCCAGTTTTTATTGTTAATACCGATTTTTCTAAATCAAAGACCACTGTTCGTCCATAATCTTTACCAATGTCTTCTGAAACGATTGGGATATTGTTCTTTTTCAACTGTTCAGTAACTGCTTTAATATTTCGAGCCCCTACATCAAGAGGGCTTTTTGCTTGAATTGAGAGGTTAAACATTTTAGCACCTCCTGCAATTTTTGCTTTGAAGCGATCCCGTTTTCCACCTTTAGTTACCAACATACTAATTGCTTCAGGAATTGCAGTGTCCGCATACTTCCCAAGTTTGTGATCTGAATCTTTTCTTACCATGAATTCATTTGTTTCTGGCAATAATATATGTGCACATACTCCAACTTTCGATTCGGGATCATAAATAAAAGCAGCCACACAGCTCCCTAAAGCTAACGCTTCTAGAAGATCTGGTGCTCTACCAAAAATTATATCGCCAATTCTTGCAGTATGAACTGCCATTTTAACCCTCTAAGTCGTAAATACCTTCACCGTATAACTTATTCATAATAAACTTAATCCCAGATTCATTGGGTAGAATGATAATATGGCCTTTTAACTGTTCATTATCAGTGAATAAGTTACATTCAATTAAGAGAAATGATTCATTTTTTAATTCAATATTTTGTCTACTAATGATTTCATCAAGAATGGAGCCAATCATATCAATAGAAATCTGTGGTGTTTTAGGAAAGTAATGAGATTCTGTAAACGAGTTGATAGCAGAAATAGTATGTAAAAGCAAAATGTTCCCAGTCTCGAGTACGATCGATTTACTAATTTCATCAAGGTTAGCTAAATCATCAGGCGGCTCTCCAGTTTTGAGGATTTTGATAATGTTTTTGGAGGATTCTTCATCAAATATTAGTAATAAATTAAACATCTTGTCGTCTTCAACAGAATCAACCAATACACTCGAAACTAACGCTTCAAGAGATCCTACCATTCTTTCTCCAAGTTTGGTATAGTGTACAAGTTCAATTCTAGGAATGGACATATCGACTCGTCGATGTAGTAATTGTGATAGAGCAGTTGCCGCATGTCCCACACCTACGTTTGAAATCTCTTGTAATGCTTCTATCTCAAAATCATGATACCCAGCATCGGAGAATTTTTCAAAGTCGTGACCCAATCCTTTCACCTTTCAAAGAAATTATCAATTTCTTGTTAGAAGAATAATATTTTTTTAACATATAATCTATTTTATTAAACGGTAAAGATTAGCATTCCATTCTATTAATCGTAGACAATAGTTTCTAATAAATCTGTTCGAGAGTATCAGGGTCCAATATTAGTGCGACTTGATCATATCCCAATATTGTAGCTCCTAAGAATCCTTTTAGATGTGAATATACTTTATCTAATGGTTTAGTGACAATTTCTCGGTTTTCAACTACTCTAGTTACTTTCAAACCCACTCTTCTTCCCGCTCTCTCCCATAAAATTATTTTTTCTCTTGATTTAGTGGATCTTCTAACATTTTTGTTTTCTGTATCTTCAGATCCATTACTTCCATCTGATTTTGATGATAATCCAATATGATGTGTAACATGAAGATGTTTTACTAAATCAAGAATTCTGATATTGTTTCCTTCCCAATTAAGATATGGTATTTCATTTCTGTACTCAATAGCAGGATCATTGATTGAGAATATTTTTTCTACATTCACTAATGGCATTGCAAAATCCATTTCGTTTACTTTGATTATCAATCCATCAATAATTGCTAAAGTCTGTGGTACTCGAATTATGAATTTAGTACCTTGACCCTTTTTAGTTCTGATTTCAATGCTTCCGGATATCTCATCAATTGTTTGCTTAACAATATCCATACCAACACCACGTCCAGCAATATCAGTGACTTCAGATGCGGTTGAGAAACCCTGTTGAAAGATAATTAAAGCCACTTGTCGACGTGTAAGTTCATCTTCAGAGCCAATTAAATCCAATTCAATAGCTTTTTTCCTTATTTTGTCAAGATCTAGTCCCGCACCATCGTCTTCAACCTCAAGTACAACTTCACCACGCTCTCTTCTCGCTGCTAGTCTAATACTTCCTTTTTTAGATTTACTACCTCGTTTGTTTGCATCTTCAATTCCATGTATTGCGGCATTTCGGACTAAATGGAGTAAAGCCTCATTGACTTGATCAATTACACTACGATCGATTTGAATATGAGTTCCTTGTAGGTGTAGATCTATTTCCATATTTCGCTTGTGTGCAATATCACGGACAGTTCTAGGATAGGTATCAAATATCTGGCTTAGTGAAACCATTCTCAACCCCATTACAGTATCTTGAATCGTATTGATGGTCGAATCAAATATTTGAAACTGCTCATTTATTTCAGGAGTAAGCGATGACACTAAACTTTGGAATCGACCTCTAGTAATAACCAATTCTCCCAATAAGTCTACCACACTATCCAATCTATCAAGATTGACTCGAACTGACTGGACGGATCGACGCATTCTTGCGCCATCAATTGTGACTGTGGAAATTGGTTGCTCATCAACAAGACGTGAAATCGATACCTCTTGAATATCCTCAACACCTGAAAGTGCATTTCGTAGTTCAACCTCACTTTCATAACTGATGATCTCCATTTCAATATCACCGACGAGTTTTCCATCTTCTAAAACATCTATAGATGGGTCTGATGAAGTTATTTCTGAAATTGCGTCAATTACTCGCAATGCCTGGAAACCACGTGCACCAATCAATCGGGTTGATCTATCAAATTTTATTTCTAATTTATACGTAATTTCAATCCTTAAATCATCTGGCGGGGGAGTTGCTACTGATCTTATTGTTGCGGGCGCTTGAGCTGCTGCTGGTGCACCACCAACTTTCAATTCTGCAACTAAGTCGTCTACTTTTAGGTCTTTAGGACTTGAATTTGATTGGACTAATCCTTTGAATCTATCTAATCTATCAGCGGCTTTGTACAGTGTCTGTATTAGTCCCTTAGATACAGAATTTAATGACATCAAATGATTCTCAATCTCATGGGTGAGTTTTGTGATATTATCAAAACCCATTGTTGCAGCCATACCTTTGATAGTATGAACCGCTCGGATCAAATCTTTTAGAGTTGAAACCTTTGAGGAATCCTTCTCGACATCAATTAAAGAAGAGTTAAGTAAACTAATATTCTCTTCCAATTCTGCAATGAAAATGTCTAGATATTCACTCATGTCTTCCATGATTTATCAACTATATCGCAAATTGTTTTTGGCATATATTTCTCTATATGAGGAGAAGAATATTACTTACATATTTTAGAAGACAATTTTAGCTTTTGTTTAAATATTAAATCCACGTAGTCGACCTTCCAATGCACGCACAATACCACTAACTAGTTCGTTCTTTCTTAAAATTTCGTCAACTACTCCAGATTCAATCACAGATCGGTTCATTCCATATATATCCGTATCACTTTCGTGCAAAGCCAATACAACTCCACCCATTTTTTTTGCCATTATGCTTCCATTTTTTCCATCTGAACCCATGCCAGTCAAGATTACACTAATAACACCAGATTTGTATATATCTACAGCAGAGTAGAGTGTGACATCAACAGAAGGTTTAACGAAATTGACCGGTTGACTGTCTAAGAGATTGATTATGGGATATCCTTTAGGATTTGATACAATTTTTAAGTGATACCCCCCAGGAGCCACGTAAACGTTACCGGAAGACACAATATCACCATCTTGAGCCTCTTTTACATTTAATCTTGCGGTGCGATTTAATCTTTCAGAAAATTTCTTTGTAAAGCCTTCTGGCATGTGTTGAACCAATAATATGGGAGGAAGATTTGGTGGGAGCTTGGGAACGAGGTCACTTAGTAGTCTAGGTCCGCCTGTAGATGTACCAATCACGATAATTCGATTTAATCTTCCAGTACCACTATATGATTCATGAGATGGATCAGTTGGAGTTAACTGAACAGTTTTTTCTTTTTTATCATCAGTTTGGATAATTTTTTCAATTCGAGTTCTGCGTTCATATAACGAATGTGTTACAAATGATGTAGGGGGCTGCTCTTTCTCATGGATATGTTTTAACTGTCTTTCGAATTTTGATACATTGAGTTTAGATAAAATATGAGATCGAGTGACGATTCCTGCTTCAGAAACTGATAAAAGACTTCGTGATCGATTTCCTTGTAACCAATCTACTAGACCATATTGAGTAATATTTTGTTTATCCTTGATATCAGTATCACCGGCATCCACTACCAAGATTGCTACTGGGGATTGTTGCATAATCCGTTTGACTACAGTTAGAAGAGGTATATCGGTAATGGCAGTTGTGATAATAAGTAATTTGGGATTCAGTCGCTTGGTTAGAGAAATAGCATCTTTTCCACTGTTTCCAGTTGATACGACAGAGAAGATCGTGTCACTCTTTAATGCGTTAAGAATTACATTCCTGTCCTCAGTGCGACGATCAATTACTACAACCTTAATGGTCACGATTAAGTTTTCTATTGGGTAGTTTGATTTAAAGTCGAGGTTGAAAAAAAAGATATATGTTCTCCAATTTTATGATTATTGAGTTTCTTAAAGCTGTAAAAGACAAAGTAATATCTTGGGAAGATATTTAATATTGAGAATGCTTCTAAAATATTATTATTCTAAATTGCAAGTTTTTTCTTGGATTTCGATGATGATTTAATTAACCATCAATTCATTAATAACACATTGCTTGAATTTTTTCTTGTCGAAAGTCGCAATTCGGTATTGAGATTACTAGATTCAACTTGGAGATGTATATGCAAGATCCGATAGAACAATTGAAAATTGAACATGTAAATATTTTAAGAGGTCTGGATCTTTTAACACTAACCGGAAGTTCATTTGACGAAGGTACCAAACTGATTAATGAGATAAATCAGCTGATTAAATTCTTCAGATTATACGCAGATGATGGCCATCACGCCAAAGAAGAAGCGATTTTATTCCCAAGGCTCAAAGTCAAGAATCCATCAATTACTGAGGAAAACTCACCATTAGGGGTACTAATTAGGCATCATTTTCAAGGACGGAAACTAGTTGCCGAGGTATCTAAATTAGACAATCAATATTCTGTTCACGTAAACGATTTGAATGATTTATTGCGTCAACACATTGAAATTGAGGATGAGATTTTCCCCCAACTAGCAGTAGACAACTTTGATTCTAAAGAAATAGATGAAATTTCTATTGAATTTGCAACAGCAGATGAGATGAGAAATTTGAATGAGTTGCTATTGATATTAGATCAAGTGGAAAATAAAATTTCTTAAGTTAAATTGTAAAATCCAAATAATCATATGAACAGATTTCATCATATTTTTGGAATGTTTATACAAAATTACTATAAAATAGTAAGCAATAATAATAATACTGCTAAAATATGATAAAATAATCATTGAATAATGATAATTACCATTCAGTAAAAGACCAATTATAAAGTATAAAAATCATAGAAAATTAAAGGGTGTCCAAAGCTACGATTGAGGAAATATTGCATCTAGAGTCCTTGGTTTTCAAGGGGGGATATTCCAGTGCCTCAAAGCAGATTGAAAAATTAGAAAGACATCCACGTGTATCGCACGAAGAATTATTACTAATCCGTTATTACAAAGCATTAATTCTTCTAGAAGAAGGTAATATAAATTCAGCATTAGATATTGGTCGATCTAATTATTCTGATGTTATGCAGGTTGAAGATGTAAAATTAAAAGTGCATTATAATTATCTACTCGCACATTCGCTTTTTCAACTGGGCAAATTAGATGATGGAAGAAGGTATGTCGAAGATCTAAATGTGATAATGAAGAATACCACGTTTCCAGATCAACATCTGTCAAACAGATTAAACATTAAACTCATATCATTAGAAAGTTCATTTTTACGATTCAGTGGGAAATACGATGAAGCAATAAAATATTACATTCAAATTATAGATCTGTGTAAAAAAGAAAATGATATAATTGAACTATACAAAACTTACAATTTAATTGGAAGCGTGTATCATGAGAAAGGTGACTATGCCCTAGGTATGGCAAATTATGAATTAGCACTTGATACAGCAAGGAAAGATGGCCACGATAAACATATTGCCTATGTTCTAAATGACATTGGTAAATTATACATTGATCGTGGAGAAATAGATATTGCAGAAACCTATCTTCAAGAAAGGATACAGATGGATGAAGCAAAAATTAATGATAGAATTGATAGTGCTTATACATTATATTCCCTTGGAGAACTAGAATTCTTAAGAGGGAACTATGAAAAGGCATTTCAATTTTTTATTGATGGTTATACCAAAATTGAACTTGTTGGAACCTCCAGACTAGAATCGGTTGGACTGTCACACCTAATACTAACCTGTGTCAATCTTGGTTTATTGTATCAAGCAGATTATTATCTTAATATTGAGAAGGAACTTGTTGAACGCACCAATAACATCAATATTACCGGGAGCTATAATTATAATTGTGCATTAGTTTTACGCAGCAAAACTCGTCTGACTCATGTGGTTCAAGCGCAGATAATATTAGAGGAACAACTCGTAGATCCTAAATTATCTGCTGAAATTCAATTGAAATCAATGATACTGCTTGCAGAAATATTATTGGAAGAATTGAAAATCACAAACAACGACACAATATTTGATATGATAAAACATATGATAGACAAATTATATCGTACAGGAGTTTCTACAGAGGCTTACAATGTAATTATC
Source organism: Candidatus Heimdallarchaeota archaeon (assembly GCA_021399405.1). The sequence goes on from JAAFKL010000439.1 coordinate 12,524, forward strand.
AACACCTTAATACTTCAATCTAAATTTGCGTTGATAGATGGTGATTTTGCAAAAGCAATGGAGAATTTGGACAAAGCAACGTCCTATTGTGAAATCAAAGGTTTATCATCTTTAGCGAAAAAAGTTAATAGAGACAGGAAAAGCTTGGAAGAAAATATCACCAAGTGGAGAGATATCGGAAAGCAGTCACCTGAATTATATGATAAGATTATGCTAGCTAGTATTCAAGAATACCTCCAGGATGCTCAGAAAATCCGGTCTAATTTGAGAAAGTGAGCAGAGTTTGGTAACATTCAAAGATAGAGTACAGAGTGAAATTAACAGGGTAGAGAAGATCCTTTGTGGAAAAGTTGATGCATATCAAAATGTCGCTGTAGAAGAGTTGATTAGTTATTTTGATGGTCCTGCCCCTTCTGGAGATACGACGACACTTTCGGATATTCTTGAAAATCAATGGCTATTTATTCATGAGTTAATTGAACTCAGTGAATTAAAAAAAATGAATCTCCCGATTTCTCATCGATTATTCAAAACACATCCTAATGAAGTTGATGTCGCTCATATTACAGCAACTGAATATGAACTCAAATTTGCAGCTGAAGGCAATGATTACAATTGGATTAGTTTAAGGATGAAAGATGTAAATTCATGGTTGGAGGATGAGACGATGCCTCTGAATCTTAAAATTCGCTGCGAGAAACTCATCGAGGATTATTCCAATTAATTGAACAACATATACTCCGTCTCCTACTAGTTTGCTAATAAATTTACCATAAATACTGCATAGTCGGGTAAAGCTTTATTCACAGGATTATCTATATATCACTAATATGGTTCAAACGACGGGAGATACAACGGCAATAACTCAAATGGGGTCATCAATTAAGAATTTGGGATATGCTCAAATAGTGATCATGGTAGTGGCCGTCTTTATTGGTATGATTATGGGAGGTAGTATCGTTGCAATTGCGGCCCAATCTGGATCTCTGGAGGAATTTATACTCGATTTTGCGGATACATTGAGAGTTTTCATGATTATTTTACTCTTACTGAGTTTAGTTGGAATTTATTTTTATTATCAATTATATCAATCCTTCAAATTTATAGAAACAGATTCAGAATTCGCAAGTAGTTCTATGGATCGAGCTGTAAAATTATTTGGTGGGATAATTATTCTTCAAATTATTGGGTTCTTTATGGGATTTTATTTCATAAATCTAATAATCAATGATTTAGAAGAATTAGCTACAAATGATCCAACGGTGGAAGAGTTTGAAAAATTTGCTAACGAATTAAGTACGAGTGCGGAGGTCATAGGATCATCAATAATGGGAATTGTGGTATCCTCACTGATGTTAGGTGCCTTTAAATCAATCCAGGATTGGACAGGAGAACTACATCACAGTACAAAGATATATTGGTTTGCAGAGGCAGGTAAAAAGCTGGGAAATATTAGAATTGGAGTAATGATATTACTTGCGGGACAAGTATTTAATTTAATAACTCTGGGAGCTTTTGGGGATTTCTTTGAGTTTATCGGGCTCATTGTTTTGATAGTTTATTATATTAAAGTTGGTAACATTTTAGAAAACTTACCTCGAAATATCAATGATCAAACCGTTACGACACAGTATACTTCATATGAGATAGCACCCCAACCTGAAAAACAAGAATTGGCAAACACACAAGCATCGCCAACTGAGATATACTGCACGAATTGTGGATATTCAAATCATGGTGGATCTCGATTTTGTAACAGCTGTGGTTCGAAGTTGACGTGATCAGTGTTTTTACCGTTATTGGCTAATTCGAACTTTCTTTAATCTGATTGATCAATTCATCAGGAACAGATTTTGATATTTTTTATAAAAAATATGATATCACAACACAGGTTTGGGGCACTCTTGAAGTAATCTCAACGGAAAGTACTAGTGATTCGAGATCACCGGATATCGTAATTGATTCTGCTGATAACCTTCATGTTGTGTGGACCGATTCAACCAATTACAACAGTTCAGGTGTAGATGGTGATATTTTTTACAAAATGTTTGATGATGCAACAAAAAAATGGTCTTCAACTGAGGTAGTTTCTACTGAAAGTACTGATTTCTCCTCCGCCCCGTCAATTGCAATTGATTCAGAGTATAATATTTACGTCGCATGGGTTGATAGTACTGATTTCGAGAGTGCTGGGACTGATCTTGATATTTTCTATAAAGAATATAATGAAACATCAAATCTATGGTCATCAACTGAAGTATTGTCGACTGAAAGCATATCTAATTCTTTTGGCCCTACAATTATTTCTGATTCAGAGGATAATATACACATTGTATGGGAAGATACCACAAGCATATTTTACAAAAATTTGGATAGTGATTCACATGAGTGGAGCGTGGCAGATGAAGTTAATGTTGAAAGCACAAGTGCAGCAAACAACCCGTCTATCGCCATTGATTCAAAAGATAATCTCCATGTCGTTTATGCAGATTTCTCAGATATCCTTGGTGCAGGTCTAGATCCAGATATACACTACAAAATATATAATACAACAACTAACTTGTGGTCATTAAGTGAATTGATTTCCACTGAGAGTACGAGGAATTCAGATCTTCCCTCAATTGCAATCGATTCGTCTGATAATATTCATGTAATGTGGCAAGATATTACCAATTATCGCGGTGTGGGTCTAGATATTGATATTTTCTATAAAAACAAAAAGCAGTATCAATCTTCTTGGAGTGATTTATTTGTTGTTTCCCTAACTTCAGATCATTCAAGGTCAGCAGATGTTGCTGTTGATGCGTCACAACAAGTTCACGCAGTATGGAAGGACCCAACAGACTACAACAATGCAGGGTCGGACACGGACATTTTATATACGAAATTTTCGGGAAGACCACAAGCTCCAGTACTAGAATATAGCGGACCTGAGCAGAATGATGGGATTATTTATTTAGAATGGGAGGATGTGTATGCGGCAAATTCATACAGTGTATATCGAGACGTAAAACCAATACTCTCTACTGAGGGTTTAACCAAGATTGCAGAAACAACAGATTCATATTATGTTGATGAAATAGAAGTCAGTGATACTTATTACTATGCAATTTCAGCTAACAATGCAGTTGGAAGTGGCATATTATCAAATACAGTTTTTGTGCAAGTTGATCTCTCAAGAGCTGGTGGAACCATTTTAGTTACAATAACTGAGATGAATAATTTCACCGAAAATAAGTCTGATGATGGATTTCTTGATTATCCTATAACAGTTACAGTGATTATTTCTTCATTAACGATTGCTCTGATTGCAAAAAGAAGAAAGAAAAATTAATCTTGTGTAAGTAACCTACTTGGGAATGGCCTTAGCTATATTGTACCCAATATGCGTAATCGAATTTTGATGGATCAAGCTTATGCAGCAGATGTGGGAAAAAAATTCACATAATTAAATTGACTTAATTAATTAACAGATCAATAAATATTATCGATTGCTCAGTATAAATTATCAAATATTAAAATCGGTTAATTAGTCATATATCTACATGTATAAAGAGAATTTTGTCGATCAGATGCAAGAAAAAATAACACTTTTATTGGAAAATATAGATCAATTAGAGTTAATAGCGCAATATAAGTGGTTTTTGTTTACGATTTACGATTTTTTCTAGACATTTGAGAAAATTATACAATTAACCCTTTAAAATTCCAAAATAATCAAAAGTAGCGAATACGAAAAATTAGTAAATTAAAAATATTAATTCACCGAAAGTCCCCTGCTTTTGAAAAAAGCTGTCCAAACGCTAAATAAAGAATTTACTATATTTTGGATCCAATTTATTAAAATGCAAAGTGAAACTAGTTGCCATTGCGCTTTCAAACAGTTTTTCGGATAATACCATGTGAAATTTCGGAACATTTGCTTTAAAAAAACTATAATAAAAGAACCATATGTTTCACCCAAATAAAAGTATATATTGTATACTTG
>JAAFKL010000089.1 GCA_021399405.1 Candidatus Heimdallarchaeota archaeon
AATGTACGGGAACTTATTAGTAGAATTCAATCAGTATTTGTAACTTAATCGGCAAGCTATTGCCAATACTTATGTTGATTAAATAGATAGGAGAACTGAAGAAAGATGAGCGAGATTGAAAGCGATGTTAAGATTTCTGTAAAATTTTGCATTCTTGGGGCTCCGGGTGTGGGAAAGACAAGTCTGCGCAGGAATTTTATGGGTCAGAATTTTTTGCTTTCATACGCCACAACGCTTGGTGTAGACTTCGCCAACAAAAAAATTACTCTGCCTGATAATTCGCTTATCAATTTACAGATATGGGATCTTGCGGGCCAGATGAATTATATTAATGTCACACGGTCTTTCCTATCGCACACCAATGCTGCACTTGTGGTCTATGACACCACCCATGTGGAGACATTTAATCACATTAAAGCATGGTTGAAGATACTTCATGATAGCAATCTGGAAAAAGCTCATCAGATCCCCTTTATGGTTCTTAAAAACAAGGTAGATCTCCAGTCCGAAATCGAGGAGAACCCAATAGAAGTCAATGTAGATGATTACGTTCGTTATCTGGACAAATACAATGACATCACCATGAGTAATATCAAAGCCATACCAACAAGTGCCAAAACTGGCAAGAATGTTGAACTAGCATTTAATTTTATATCCCAAATTGTCAAGGACATCATTGCAGGTGGGAACTAAGCTAGCTCGCTAGGCTAAGGTATTTATTTTTGAGATGAATTATTGAAATTAAGTGAAAGTTATAGTTTTTGTAGTTTCAAGTTTTGGGCTAGGACATTTGATGAGACAAATGGCTCTCATCCAGGAAGTCATCAGACAGAGGGAAGATATCAGAATAAAACTAGTATGCTCTGAGTTTCAAATCAAGATCGCACAAACATTTGACGGGATATCTGAGAGGGTAGAATTCTTTGAGATGCCCTTTGTTCCTTTCATGACCATGGATGATCCCTACCATGTGGATGTGTCTTCAACAATTGATTCATACCAGAAAAGCTGGGATTTTGAGACCCAGATGAGGGACGATACAGAGTGGGGTAGAATCCTTTTCAGGGCAGATCTCATTGTAAATGATATTGATTCACTCCACAATCCGATTGCCAAAAAAATGGGGATCCCCATGGTTAATATCTCCAATTTCACATGGAGTGATATTTTGAAGGGAATGGGTGCTGATGAGCTGGCTAATAATTATACATCCTGGGAGAGACTGGCAGATGTACATCTTAGGCTCCCCTTTGCCAGTGAATGCATGGGATTTGATAATTATGAAGATACAGGTATCCTTTCCAGGGAAGTAGATAATAAATTTGTCAGCAGTATGAAAACTTTTTATCCCGATAAGAAATTTATTTTCCTCAACCGTATCGGTGAGGTTTTGGAGGAGAATATGGACGAATTGGTTGATCAGTTGAAAGGGAGGAACTATGTACCTATCCTGCCAAATTCCTATATTTCAATGCTGAAACAACCATCAAAGATTGTGGGATACAAGGAAACCACCAATAATACCCACGATATGATCGCAGCCAGTGTAATAATGATTGGTAAAACTGGGTATAGCAGTGTGGCTGAGTGCTTTGTGGGTGCAACATATTTTATTCACTGGGCAAGGGAAGGATCCATTGAGGATGATGATCTGTCCGAACATATAACCAAAAATGATTTTGGAGAGAAAATATCTCATAAAATCAGCGTGGAGGAAATTATGGTTATAATTGAGAACCTGGACAAAACTTTAGAAAAAACACCCCTTGAGGCTTGGGTTAATAGTACGCCTCAGATTGCTGAACGAGTTCTATCTATAATCTGACATCAACCTTATCAAGTATGGCAAGAAAGTAATCTAGCTCCAATTCTGCATCCTCTTTTGAGAACTCCAAGCCCATTGTCATTAATTCAGATCTATCAAAGTAATCTTCTGCCAAAGTAGGAAATATCTCATTTTCAATGTTGATATGCCTTCTAAGAAGATCTGCATAATCAAGCACATATCCATCAAATCTTGCATCTATTTTTCTCAGATTCTTCACCAAAGATCTGCTTTCAATATGCTGCACTCTTAGAACTTCCAGAGGGGAGGTGTCTTTTTTCAACCATTCATCCTTGGCATAGAGTCTTTCAAACAATATCTTCTCCTCCTTGGCATGATGGCCCTGATCAGCATATCCCGCGAAAAATTGGATTAGTAATTCGATCTCCTCATTAACTGAACCTCCAAGCATCAAAATGTTGGATGTTCTCTCGAGAAGATTCACTCCTCTCAATATATTCTTGTGTTCCTCAATCAACTGTTCTATAGGATCCATAAGTCATTTTTCTGCATGGTGAATATAATGTTTTTGTGAAAATAATAGCAATTGTATAATTACACCTAGAACAATAGAATAATTCCACTAGTTTATAATTTTACTAGATAATTAAGAAATAGCAGTAAGGTTAGAATTATAAAGAATTGGGTAATTGATTATCTGTAACTGTCGGTTAGTGAAATATGATGCA
>JAAFKL010000440.1 GCA_021399405.1 Candidatus Heimdallarchaeota archaeon
CCTACTAGTGTGCTAGCTATTGAAAATTGCTCAGCTAATATCCCTGATCCAAAAGTTGCAATTGCATTGAATGTCATCATGTATGATATAGTCGCACTATACGCCCTCCCTCTGATTTCATTTGGTACAGTCTCAGCAAAAACTGCATTGACTGCAAGATTAGAAAGACCACTACCAAAACCAAATCCTATTCCAATTAAATAAAGTATTGAAACTGAGTTGACAAAATAAAAAGATATCAAATATCCACCCATACCAAGAGAACCAATAATTATTGCAAATCTTCTTCCAATTTGTTTTTCGAATTTTCCAAAAGTCAGATTACCCATAATACTCCCAAATGCGATTAATGCCCCAATTAAGCCGTACTCTTTTTGTGCTTGCGATTCCATCTCTTGTGAGCCTTCATGTAAGTTTTCAAAAACGAAAGGATATACTAATGTGGCTGAGAACGCAGCTCCAACCATAGTAATACCAAAAAGGATGATTAATTTATTTATTGTAGGCTCTGTTAGTAAATAAGAAATTCCCTGTTTCAAATCATTGAAAATTATTCCTAAATTGAGTTTTTCAGAATCATTAATAGCAGAAGGTATGGTTGCAAAGAATATGAATATTGCAGAGAAAATAAATAAACTGCTGATTAATATGAAAGTATATTTTCCAAATAATACATAAATGTAAGCTCCAGCAATCGGGCCGATTATCGCCATTGTTTGGAACAGTAATTGAGATACCGAAATCGCTTTCACATACAATTTAGGACCGGTAATTTCGGGAATTGCTGCACTTCTTGGTGCTGCAAATGACGAAGAAGCGACACCTACAAGGAATGAAATTATCATTAACCCGTAAATATTCTCTGTAAACATGATAAGAAATATTGAAATTGTCCTGAGCAGATCTGAAAAAATCATTATGGCTTTTCGACTAATTCTATCCGCTAGTACTCCAACGATGGGACCTACAATAATCCAAGGTACTATTTGGATGGCAAGAATTAATGTGGTTTGAAATATAGATCCCGTAAATGAGAATACATACAATAGCAAACTAATTCTAAGTACCCCATCCCCTAAATTTGAGAAAAACTGACCTGTTAATAATTTAGTAAAATCCTTATTCTTGAAAACATCGGTAAATGACACACTATCTCTTGTATTGGTCAATTTCTCAGATCCCATAAATTAATAACAACGCGAGAGAGTAAAGAAAACTATGCTATTGTAACCATTCTCACATTGATGTATTAATAAATCACCCTCTTACCCATTTTGATGTAATTAATATAATATTTATTTTATCCAATTTTGCATTACATAGTCTAATCTATTATTCGATTAGCCTTCAGAGAAGAAATTATCAGTTTTACCTAAGATATTAACTATCAATTATTTTTTTCTATCTTCAAAAAAATAGTTGAAGCGATTTCATCAATTTTCGATTTTGTCTGACGTGAAAGTGCTGTCAAATTCGGAAGCCCCTGAGCCAATTGTTGATTTATGAATTTAATTGTTTTGATTTTCTCAATTTCTTCGCTAAATTTAGATAATTGGATAAGAGGGTTTCCTGCTTCTCCATTGTAAGCATAAACATAAGTCAGTTCGATACTTTTCTTTGACAATATCACATTATCAGAAAAGTGGAGTTTGTCCATGGAAACGTCATTGGATAATACTTCCTTTCCAAACATTTCCAATGCTGCAAATAAATTTGATATCAGAATTTCGTTATAATTGGCATCTGAAGAATCTTCAAATCGTTTGGTATATAATGGCATACCAGATGGCTGTAAGATAATTAAGAACAAAGGCTTAATATAATCTTCAAGGATATCATAGAGCCGATTGTTCAATACTTGTTTTAATAGTCTTTTAAATCCTGAATTATGAATCATATCAGTTAATGGTGTATTTTGATTTTTAAAATCCTCCCAGTATGGTATTTCGTCATTGATTCTTGCCAGTTGTAATTTCACAATCTCGGATATTGTCGTCATCCCTTTTGCATCCGCATCAACCAACGACGATTGCAAAAGTTTCTTTGCTTCATCAAACTTTCCAGCAATTAAGAGAAGTCTCGATTTTAAGAGACCAGTATTGACTTTTACTAACTGTAATCCTCTTTCTTCTGCAGTTTCCATTAATCCATCTATAATTTCTTCGATTCTATTAATTATCTCAAGAGAACCAAATGCAAAAAAATCTTCCAATAGAAGATCTATATGTGCGTATCGTGCAAATATAGTAAATTGATAATCAATCACTGGTTCTCTTGCAATTTCTTCTAAAATAGACAGAGCCTTGGCTTTTTCCTTAATGCGAGGTGTCATACCTAGAGTAACTGCCGAGGATATATTAGACAAGAGTTTTATTAGACTCTGTTGATCATCAAGAATAGAATATTTATCAAAATAAATTTTTGCTAACGAAGAATCTTCTTTTAACACTGCTGATTGAATAATATTGAAGTAGATAACAGCTAGTAAAAGTTGATTTTGAGTCTTTTGGTGAACTTGCTCCGATAAAAAGAAATATTTCAATGCTAGATCTGGTTGGTTTCTTGAATGGTATACTAAACCGAGATTATTGGTAATTATTTCATAGAATACTCTTGTTTCATATTTATCGTACATACTCAATGCCTGTAAACCATAATTGAGTGAATCATCGATCTCTCCCAACCAGTAAGTTGAAGCGCACAGACCACTATCACATCGGAGAATTCCAATAATATCACCATACTCTTGAAATATTTTCAATGCTTTCTGAAATCTTTCAGAAGATTGATTGAATTCAGCAAGATATGCAAGATAAGTCGCTTCGGAAACTAGTAACCTTGCATACCATAACTTATTACCTGAGGTGACTTCTGAGGAGTGGTACAAATTCAGACCCTGCTTTACAAGTATCATGCCTTCTTCAAGTCTACGCATTTTTAGTTCTATATCGCCTTTGACAAATAGAAAAGCCATTTGATCTTCCTGAGTATTATAATTTTTAATACTATCCTCTTTCAATAGTTGTTCTACATCTTTGTATGCTCCTTTGTAAATCAAGATATAATATGTAACTAGTTTGTATGTTGTTGAAGACCTTTCGTAACCCTGAATGATATCATCCGCTTCCTCAAATTTTCCCAAGAATAGAAGCGACTGTAAATCACGCATAGATTTTAATTTTTTTTTTTTAAATAAACTGTTTTCACTTATGATTTCAATTGGTTTGGCTTTTCGAAAAAATTGGTATGTTTGTCCATTTTGTGAAATATTAATTTTATATCCCTTTGGCATTAATATCGACTGATCAATGTAAATATTAGACACTACTAGGGCTTTATATAATTTGTTAGGCATAAAATCAAATATAACAGAGGTTTTGACATGATTGACTTAAACAATATATTTAACCCAGAAACTGATTTCGCACTATTACTCTTACGCTTGAGCTTTGGCTTCTTAATGTTCTTACATGGGATCCCTAAATTCAAAGGACATGAAGGGACTGCAAATTTCTTCAAAATTATGGGAATACCGTTTCCAAAACTTAATGCGTGGATTTCCTTTGCCGTTGAAACCGTTGGTGCTGTATTTATAGTACTCGGACTTTATACACAAATTGCAGCATTTATCTTGGTAGGAAATATGGCTGTCGCTGTTTATGTACAAGCTGTAAAGGAGAAAATAACATTGATAAATGACAATGGACAAAGTGGATGGGAATTACCTTTGATGTTCTTAATTGTATTCTTGGGAATCTTTTTGGTAGGTCCAGGGAGTTATTCTTTGGATCAACAAATTTTCTAATTAATTATAATAGATTATCATCCTTTGTACCATAAAATTAACTCATTTTAACTCCAAAGTGTAAGCATTTTATTTTAAGTTTTAATTCTAAACTTTGGGTACTAGTAAATATTTTACAGTTAATAGTCCAAGGTTGGATTTTATGACCCCTTTTAATAAAGAAAAACTACTTACTATTTATGACACAAGAAGTTCTAAGAGCAACCGGTGTTAAAAAAGCCTACGGGGATAATGTAGCCCTCAAGGATGTAAATTTTGATTTAAAGCGTGGGGAAATTCATAGCTTATTAGGTCCAAATGGTGCAGGTAAGACTACCCTCATCAAAATTATGAGTACTTTACTAACTAAGGACGAAGGAGAAGTAAATGTCCTTGGATTTGATCTGGATAAGAATGAAAATCAGATTAGACATGTTCTGGGCTATGTAGGTCAAGATAGTGAGAGGTCCGCTTATGCTCGACTCACACCCGCAGAAAATTTAAGGTTCTTCGGTTCGTTAAGAGGCCTTTCAAAGGATATGATTGACGAAAAAATCTACCGTTTTGCTGATATGTTGGATTTCAATGGTAATATGGATAAACAGTTCATGCATTTATCTGGAGGTCAAAAACAGGCTGTTGTGATCATGAGAGCTATGTTACATGATCCTCCTATTCTCTTATTAGATGAACCAACCAAGGGATTGGATCCCATAATTGCGAAGAAAATTAGAGCCTTTCTTAGAGATCTTGTCGATAAAGAAGACAAAACAATTTTACTCACCTCGCACATACTATCTGAGGTCGATGAGCTTAGTGATCGAGTGTCACTTATACATGGGGGAACAATTCCTGTAACAGGCAAACCATCTGACCTTAAGGCCAGTGTAGGAGCCCAAGAATTTATTGAACTTGAATTAGGTCTGTCAGCAAATGGAATTGTTGACAAACTCGCTCAATTAGAACCAGTAATTAATCATAAACGAGCAAATGATGAATGGATTTCTTTTGGTGTCACAAATTTCTTTGAAGGTGCACAAGCAATCATGGAAGTTCTCAAATTAGAGGGTTTAAAACCAGGTTTCAAACATCATACGGTAAGCCTCGAAGATGCATTTATCCACCAAATAGGTGTTCTTGATGAAAAATTCGAACATTAGAGGTGTTTTATTATGGCAACAATAACAGAAATAAATCCCTATAATCCAGTACTTTCAGATTTATCATTATCCAAGCCCACTTCATCAATTGGTGTAATGACAGCAACTATAAAGAAAGAATTAATCATGCTCAAACGATATAAAGCGAATTTACTTGGTCAATTAATTAGGACACTGCTTTTCATACTTGTCTTTTGGTTTTTTGCCTCAGCATTGGAATTTAATGATTTTTTTGATAACAGCAAAAAGACAGTGTTTCTATTCTATTTAGCCGGTTTTTCATTGCTAATGTATGATTCTGTAGCTCTTTGGTCACCGTTCCAAACTGTACAGACAGACTTGATGAATGGTACTCTTGAGAGTATATATTCCAGCCCCTCTCCTAGATATGCATATTTCATGGGGAGTGTAATTGCTCAAGCAATAATCAGTACATTCTTTTTTATCCCAATATTTGTAACCGTAATTTATATTGGTGGCGTAACTGCAATAAATATTGGTATGTTGGTGATTGCTGTACTACTAGTAGTAGCTACCCTATCCTTTTTTGGGGTAATTATAGCGCTTTTAGCCATCATGTATAAACAGGTCAATTCACTTGTAGGGCTTCTTGGGACTTTATTTACATTTATCTCAGGGATGTTTATGCCGTTATCTGCTTTCCCCAAAGCCCTCCTCTATTTTTCATATATATTTCCATATACATGGGGAATTGAGTTAATGAGGTACTACTCCTTCAACACTAATTGGGAAACGGTATACCCAATTTGGATTGTATGGTCAGTAATGATCCTTACGGCTGTATTTTACTTCCTCGTTTCTCTAAAATTGCTGAAGAAAGTAGAAAAATATGCTAAGAAGCAGGGGTTGCATATTTTATAGGAGGAATTGAGATGGCAACAATCACAACACAACAAAACCCTATAACACAGACTCAAGACCTTGGATTTTCAAGACCGACATCATTTTTGAGTACAATCAAAACAACAATAGTAAGAGACCTTAGGATTACTATGAGATATAAAGCGAATCTAATTGGTGGATTGATCCAAATAATCATTTTCATGTTTATTTTTGGATTATTTGCTACTGCAGCAACTTTTAGAGGTATGGATTTAACATCTGCTGAAATTTACACATTCTACCTTTCTGGTATGACACTCATGTTTTTCGGTGATGTGGTACTTTATTCAACTGTACTAACTGTAAATAAAGAATTATACAACGGAACATTGGAATTTGTATATTCGGCACCTTCAAGCAGGTATGCATACTTTCTTGGTGGGATATTAGCTGATTTCCTAATTCATTTAATATTTTACATACCACTTTTTACTGCTCTTGTGATTTATGCAGATATTGCAATTGTCAATCTGGGAACTATTTTGCTGATTACCACATTATTCCTTGTCGTATTAGCTCCAATGGGCGTAATGATTGCTATGAGTGCTATTATGTGGAAACAAGTAGGTCAGATAACTGCAATAGTCAGTATTGTTATGCAATTCATGAGCGGAATTTTCCTTCCAGTAAGTACATTACCCGTTGCTGCTCAATATATTTCATATCTACTTCCATTCACATTTGCGTTAGATCTCGTAAGATATTATTCATTTGATGGTAATTGGGATTCCCTTGTTCCAAGAGAATATGAATTTGCAATACTATTAATCTATGGAGTAATTTATGCTATAGCAACAAAATATTTACTTAGCAAAGTTGAAACATATGCAAAAACAAAAGGTCTGCACTTAATATGATTGTACTAATACCCACTCAGTTGGTTCTCAACCTCGTTTAACTAACAATCAAATAATAGTTACAAAATAAGTTTTTATTTTAATTCACACATTTTAATTTTATGCCAACTTGGGAATATAGATATCTATATGATAGAGCTAATACAAATAACAAAGAAATTGAAGAAAAACTAAATGATCTTGGAAGGGCAGGGTGGGAGCTTGTGACTGTCATTTTTGGTACCGGGAATCATCCAGACCAATCGAAAATTCACTCATACATTTTTAAGAGAACTAGATAAAAACGTTCTCGAATTTTATTCAACTGATAAAGGTTTAAAAAATCTAATTCAAATCTTATTATATGAAAGAAAAGCATGTCATAGATACTTTCAAGATATTAACTGGACCTATTGTACTGATATTAATGGGGATATTTGATCAATGGGATAATACAACCGCATGGGTGTATCTTGCTATACATGGTACCTATGGTTATTTATGGGTAATGAAGAGTAAAATGTTTCCTGATAAAAGTTGGGAAATTAATGCAACAATATTTAGAAGGTTCTGGATTTCATCTGGTTTAGTTGGATATTGGATTGCCCCATTCTTATTAATGTATTATGAATATAGTGCCCCTAATTGGGTAATTGCAATAACTGTATCCTTATGGGGATTTGGCGTGTTTTGGCATTTTTCAGCGGATATGCAGAAATACTTGTCATTAAAGCTAAATCCTGGAAAGTTGTTTACCGATGGAGTATGGTCCAAGGTTCGCAATCCGAATTATTTTGGTGAATTTTTAATTTATCTTAGTTATTCTATTCTAAGTGGTCATTGGTTCCCATTCATCTTTCTTGTATTTATTATGGCTGTAGAATGGATGCCGAATATTAGTAGAAAGGAGAATTCTCTGTCAAGATATGAAGAATTCAATGATTGGAAAAAAGAATCCAAGTTATTAATTCCCTACATTTTGTGAGCTGAAATAAATATAATAAATTGATTAGGAGCAAATTTTAAATTTAATATCTTTCTAAATAATGAAGTAATTAGCTAAGTAGATCTCGTTTCCAATAAAGGATATTCTTATATTGAAGAGGGGTAATTAGAATTTGCTTGATAAGTAATTTATCGAGGTAACAATTTTTGGAGAGTGTTATTATCATCAAATCTTACAGATTCATTGCCTATATTTTCATGCTCACTCTATTTGTAACTTCCCAAAGTTCTGGAGGGAATGATCCACTCAATGTCCTAATTGATGAAACAACAAATGATTATCATATCGAGATTATTACTTCACAATGGGAAATGTTAGCGATTGATTTAGTTAGAGTTGAAAAGTTAATGGGAGACGGTATGAGTGAAACAAAGGCAAGAGAAACAGCGAGCTATAACGGTTCAATCGGCTTTTTTTTGACTGGCAAAACCATTAGATTTGCTATTACCTCTACGGATGTCCAACATGGTTTCCAGCTTGGATATAAAAACGCAGAAGGAGACGAAATATCAATAGCTGTGGCTGCAAATAGACCCCTCCCGGGTGAAGACTATGGAACATATATCAATGCTCAAATAGATTTACCAGATAGACCTATGACAATAAAGGCAAATTGTTACATATTTTGCGGACTAGGGCATCCTAACATGAATCTTGAGTTTGTTGTAAAAGATGAATCAAATACTTTGACATTAGATGCTGAAGGATTGCAATTTGTAGTGGGTTCATTGGTATTAATAACTGGACTTAGTATTAGCGTTTATAAAATTAGACCTTTAATATTTGGTAGACCACTAATTCTCTCTGATAAACAAGAAGACATAATCTCTAAGATTTTCAAATCACAAACCTCGATTTACTTTTATGTAATGGGAAGAGCAAAAGAAGGAGGAGGCTTTGATACAAATGATATTCCATTAACAATACCAAAAGATATATACAATTACAAATTTCTTTTGCATCCGATTAGACTATCAATGGCTAAACTATTATACGAAAACATGCAAATGACCTCAATCGAATTAAAAACCATGCTTGAGGTATCGACGAATGATATTAATACACATATCAATGCTTTACAGAAAAAAGGATACATTCACACTGAGCATAAGTTTGTGGAAGGATCGAGAAAGCTGATCGTGACACTCAAGCCATTTGGATCTGAACAATTTAAAATCCTCATTGATCTGTTACACCTTTTTCTTGATAATTCATCAAATTATGACGAACTCTTACAATCTAACGAGTTCTCTGATGACAATTGAAAGAACATTTTCTAAGAGCTTCAACTGTAAATATCATTAATTATGCAGATATAGTTTCTCCAGTTTGTACTCTCCACAATGCTGAATACATTCCATCTAATTCAATTAACTGATCATGAGTTCCCTGCTCAATCAACTTACCAAAGCTTAGCACAAAAATTCGATCTGCATTTCTAATTGTTGAGAGTCTGTGTGCAATCACAATGGTAGTTCGTCCTACAATTATTTTTTCAAGTGACCTTTGGATTGCTGCTTCTGTTTCATTATCTACACTTGAGGTGGCTTCATCTAAGATTAGGATCGGTGGATTCTTTAATACAGCTCTGGAGATGCTAATTCTTTGCCTCTGTCCTCCACTGAGTTTCTGGCCACGCTCACCTACCAAAGTATCATATCCAAGTGGTAGATTGTCTACGAAATCATGTATTTCAGCGATTTTTGCAGCTTCAATGATTTCTTCCAATGGAGTGTCAGGTTTCCCATAAGCAATGTTTTCTTTCACTGAACCATCAAGTAAGAAAACATCCTGACTAACAAATCCAATTCCTCTTCGATAATCCTTTAGAACTAATTCTTTAATATTTTTATCATCTAGATAGATCGAACCAGAAACTGGGTCATAAAATCGAAGTAATAATTTTACTAGAGTCGACTTTCCAGATCCAGTTGGACCCACAAATGCAATGGTTTGTCCTTCTTCTATTGTGACATCAAAATTTGAAATTACCGCTTCCCTTCCCTTATATGAAAAATCAATGTTTCTCAATTCTAATTTACCTTGAATTTGATCAAGCGGAAGTGATACATTGCCAGATATTATTTTTCTCTTGGTATCAAGCAAATCCAATGCCCTCGAAGTCGATGCCATGGCTCTTTGGTACTGATCAAAAGTTTCACCAAGCCTTGTCAAAGGCCAAAGTAACCTTTGTATCAAAAATATCGTTATTGAATACGCAGCAAGTTCCATACGTCCATCTAAAGTAAAAATACCCCCGACAATCAACATACCCAGGAACCCCATTACTATGATCATTCGGATGAGAGGAGAGAATGCAGAACTAAGTGTAATTACATTGCGATTACTTAAACGGTAATCTTCAGATGCCTCATTGATCCTCCCATATTCATAATTTTCATTAGTATAGCTCTTAATGGTTGCAATGCCAGTTAGATTATTTGCTAACCTCCCATTCATTATTCCGACCTTATCTCTCATTATTGCATATCTCGGTTCAAGTCGTTTCTGAAATTTCACAGAGAAATAAATGATAAACGGAATCGGAACCAAGGCAATGGTACCTATGATTGGGTTCAGAAGAAAAAATAATACTGAAATTGTAAAAACTGTAACTACTACCTGAATTAAATCATTTGCCCCTATATCAAGGAAACGCTCGAGTTGATTTATATCGTCTGAGACCACCGACATAATTGCTCCACTTTGCCTGTCTTCATAGAATTCGAGTTCTAAATGTTGAAGGTGATTATAAAGGTCCATACGCAATTTATGTTCTACATTTTGAGCCAAATTTCTCCATCTCACCTTGTACCAAAATTCAAATAAAGATTCACCAGCCCAGACTAAAAAGGTAAGGAATCCAAGAAAGTATAGTTGGTAACGAAGATTTTCGATTCCCATCTGCCCAAAAACTGAATTTTCACCCCGGTCAATTATGTCAACTGCCGCTCCAATTAACAATGGGGGTGCGAGATCTAATAATTTATTTAAAATTGAATATAAAGTTGCAATCATCAGATCTTTTCTGTGATGACTAGTATATCCTATCAATCTCTTTAATGGTGATTCGGTAGATATAGACACATTCGGTTCATAAACTTATTACTAATAACTCTTAAGCTATCAGATATTGAGTTGTTACTAATTGATCTTTTGTAACTGAAATTAAATATTAAGATTTAGTCAGTACATTAATATATATTGCACTCTTCTGTAAATTGGAGGTAGATATCTATGATAAGCCTAATGAAAACAAAGATACAAACATTTACCACCTCCCAAATCAGATTCTGATATTATATTTTTCAGACAGATTCGAGAGTTAAGACAAGCCATGACTATATGGCGACTATACAACTAAGATGAGAAATAAAAAAATAGTAGGTCTTGATCTTGAAATTGGATCATCCCCAAATTCATCAATATCTGCCCTTTATGCAGTTTATCTCTATGATGGTCAAAACAATCAAGAGACAACATTACGTAAAGTCAATTTAGCAGATATAAATCAAATAATTCAAGGCTTCCAACCGGATTTTGTTGTTTCCGATAACGTTCTGGAAATCATTGGAAGTAAACAAAACCTTGATCTGTTCCTAGAATCTTTACCCAATTTAACCCAATTTGTACAAATTACATATGATAGCAATGGATACCAACAGACATTATCTGAATTGGCTAAACAAAGTGGTTTGAATATATTTAATAAGTTAAATTCAGAGAAGACAGTTGAACTCTGTGTTTATCTGCTAATCAAAGGCCATGGTAAGATAATTGGTAAAAATGGGAATTCAATGTTGATGAGTGAATTTATCCACATGCAAGAATCGAAATCAGAAGGTAAAAACAATGATGAAGTCATCCTGATGAATAATATTGGTATGAGACAGTTTCCAAGTTTAATTTCGAAATTCAGTCCTAAAAGTACATTGGTTTCATTGATAGGTGAGGGTAAAGAAGCGATAGTTGGGCTTTTTGAAGATGAAGTCAAGAATTATCATGTCATCAAGTGTTTTAGAAAGTACTCACCTGTTGTAAATGGATTGAAACCAAAACTCTATCATCTTCACGATTGGGATTATGCGATAAAACTTGCTAAATCTGAAGAGGAGCATCTTCGAATTGCTAATTATCATAATATTGCGACTCCAAAAGTGATTAGCCAATCAGGTCCTTTTGTGGTAATGGAAGCAATTACATCAGAAAATGGAACAGAAATTAAAATTGCACCAACATTATCTCAAACAAATTTACGTCAATTGGGTCTTGATCCAATTGAATTTTTCTACCAATCATTGGATTTGTTGATGGAGTTATTCTCTGAAGCTAAACTTGTTCATAATGATTATTCTGCACAAAACTTACTCCTAAGAGGAGAGGATATTATAGTAATAGATTTTTCCCAAGCGGAAAAAATTAATTTGAAGACTTTTAGTAATACACCAAAGCGGATCCGTGTTGATGATGCTTTAATCAAGGTTAAGAAGGATGTTCACACTATCTCATCATACTTCAGCAAGAAATACAGGCTTTCAATAGAAACAGCCCAAATTTACAAAGAATTTGTTAATACTATTCCACAAAAATTATTAGATCAATGCGATGAGCATTTAATTACTTAGAATGGAATAATTGTACTCGATAGAAATTTAAGTAAACAAACCAATGTTTTATTGTGGATCTAAAGAATAAAAAAATATTAATCGAGGGTATCGGTGGAATTGGAGG
>JAAFKL010000441.1 GCA_021399405.1 Candidatus Heimdallarchaeota archaeon
AAGCTCTGCTCTAATTGTGGGTGGAAAGATAGTGAGTTACAGTTATCGGATCGGATGTTTAAATGCCAGGAATGTGGTCTAAATATAGATCGTGATCAGAATGCAGCATTGAATCTACAAAAGTATCCAGTTGATTATATGGAAAAATACCTGTATGATTTGTATCTAAGTACCCCAGATAATGATTTTTCAAACGTCGCGGTGAGTTACCACGAGACGTTAAACGCCCGAGTGAGGTCGTGTCAGTCACCTGTATTGGTGCATCAGACCAATGATCCGGGAAGGGAAGTTGGATATAATGTCTAGCTTTGTCTAGATTTATTCAAGTTCTGAGTAACGGCAATAACAAGCATTACAAATTATATTTAATTCGATCTAATTCAAGCTATGAAACTTATTTAGTTTTATGAATCAGGATACAAATTGTCATCGTCATAATCTGGAATAAAATCTTTGGCAAGGTTTACATATTTACCTACCAACTTAATGAATTTACCGTATACTCTTTTTCCCTCTTCCTCCAGGATAAGGAATTGTTTCATCAACCCATCCTCATCAAAATCATCAAACACCTTTACCAATTCCAATTTTTCCAACAATCGAACCGAATTATAATAATCTGACATTGATAAATCCAAGCGATTTCTGATTTCAATTGATGATATCTTCGAGGTGGTATGAAGTACCTGCATAATTGCTAAACGGATCGGATGAAAAATATGCTTGAATTGTTGCATTTCAGTTTTCATGCTAGCTTCAAATTTGTCATCTAGCATATTTGTATTCTGTGACTTTTGTCCTAATAGCAGAAAGTACAATGATTTATTATTATCAAACACACGTGATATTGTAGTTGAAATTTTAGGAAAACGCCCATTTGAGCTTATTTTAATTAATTTAGCTATTCTTTTTTTTTGCAATCTTCTCCAAGTAAAAGCTCCACCGGTTAAAGCAAAACCTCCTGATCCAATTGCAAGGAATAGAGTCTCGTCTTTAGAGGAAGACTCAGGGGTATCCGAATCTGTCACTAAGCTACTTGTCTCTGTTTCTTCAGTTGATGATATAGGTTCAGTTGAGGAAATAGTACTAGGTGGGTTGAGAAGCTCATCCAATAATCCTGTAGCATCTGTAGTAATTTGGATATTGTCATATCTCCCGTTTGATCCTTGAGTAGCTACTAATCCAAAATAATTAACTGAGGTGTCAAGATTCAAGGTAAAAGTCATATTTAATGCCATAATTTTATCGATGAACACATAGAATCTATCTGCAGTTCGAATCAGATCATAATGTTGGAATTTGTCATATTGCATTAATGTGGTTGTTGTCGATTCATCGAATATCTGTCCTGAAGTTCCATTAAAAGCCCCCAGATCTAAACTATCCAGTTCAATGCTCAAACCAAAAATAGGATACACTGTCTCAAACCCCAATTCCTCTCTACTGAACATAATTTGATGATCTTGATCTAGAGTAAGACTTGAAGGAAGATATAAATCAAAACTCCAACCTCCAAAAGCAGTGTTGTCTTGAATGAATGCTGCATTCTCTTTAAAGGTTTCAAGAGTTCCGGTAGAAACTAATTCCTCATTTTCAAGAACAAATGTATGATTCACACTTGCAGTCCATGTTCCTGAAAAGTCAACTTGTGAAAATTTCCAACCAGTAAGTAGTGAATCTGAGAAATCCTCTTCGAAGTGATAGCTCACTGCATATCCAGGAGTTGTTGAACTTAAAATTAGGAGCAGCATAACACCAAAATATACATGTTTAATATTAAACGAATTTCGTTTATTAAGTTTCATAGTAAGTCATATTTCCCCCTTATTTATTAAAATGGAATTTAAATGTTAAATTTAATAGATTGGGAGGATTTAAATATGTGGTGATAAGGGGTTAATTTCAATAATGCTATGAACAACGAGTGATAGAAATTTAGGGTTTTGGGAAAACTAGGTTATTCAGATGTAAATAGAGAGAGAATACATCTTTCCAAAATATATATTGTTATCTCCCCTGAAACTCTCTCTTTTAATTAATCGCTTGTATACTGATTTTTGATAACTCAAATTTCAGTTGTTAAATTTGAAATTTTACCGGAACTCCCATTAGAAATTACATTTACCAATTTAACAATTCTATTTTTGTTGATATTTTCTCCAGAAGAATCCACCAACTAATAAGGTGATAGCTCCAGGTCCTATTGTTAAGAATAGAGTTTCATCACTAGATGATACCTCGTTCGATGAGTCTACAGTTAAACTTGAACTGCTTGTTTCAGATTCGATAATTGATGAACTTGAACTATCTGAAGGATTTGAGGTAGCTAGACCCAAGAGTTCATTCAACAATCCAATACCATCTGTGGTAATTTGTATATTGTCGAATCTCGCATTCGATCCTTGAGTAGCCACTAGTCCAAAATAATTGACTGAAGTGTCAAGATTCAACGTTAAAGTCATATTTAATGCCATTATTTTATCGATGAAAACATAAAACCGATCAACAGTTCGAATCAGATCATAATGCTGATATTTATCATATTCTATTAAGGTTACAGTCGTGCTTATACCACCGTCGTGATCGTGACTGTCGGTTCCATTAAAGGTCCGAAGGTTTAAACTATCCCGTTCAATGTTCAAACTAAAAATGGCGTGAAATGTCTCATACCCCAGTTCCTCTCTACTCATCATAATTTGATGATCTTGAGATAATGTTAGACTTGAAGGAAGGTACAGATCAAAACTCCAACCTCCAAAAGCTGTATTGTCTGGTACGAACACTGCATTCTCTTTGAACACGTCAAGTGTTCCAGTAGAAACTAATTCCTCATTTTGAATGACAAATGTATGATTTACAGTTGCAGTTGGAACTGATGAAAAATCTACCTGTACAAATTTCCATCCACTAAGAAGCGGATCTGAAAAATCATCTTCAAAGTGATAAGTCGCTGCATAACTCGGAGTGGCTGAACCTAAAGTTAGGATTAACATGACGCCAAAATATGTAAGGTTTATTTTGAACGAACTTTGTTTATTGAGTTTCATTGTACATCAACGATTCCCCCACTTTTATAAAAGAGGAATTTAAATGTTAATTCTAATAGTTTCAGATGATTTAAATAGATGATGATAACGGAAAGTGGAGGTACAATAGCCCATAGCCCCGATTATTTATAACGTCGACATTTTCCATCTTTTTTCACTAATCGTAATATATATAAGAAACCGGGTTACTATTTGTTAGAGCAATTATGACTGAAATCAAAAGTTGTCCTATACAAGTTGCATTTTACAAAACCTCATTACATAAAAAATGGACTCTAACCATTATACGTGATCTTCTTTTAGGTGAAAAACAATTTTCGAGTTTCTTAAGATCAAATCCGGAGCTTAGTGCAAAGGTATTGTCTCAAAGGTTGAAAGAGATGCAGGCTGAAGATATGATCGTAAAAAAGGTGATTGAAACTACACCTATTACAGTGGAATACCAATTGACAGCAAAAGGTGCAGCACTTAACAAAATCTTATACGAACTATCCATGTATGGAGCAAAATATTATACCAAAGAAGTATTCGGAGAATCCAATATTGAATCTGAAGACGTTGTAAACATATTTGGTGGTGGATTCATGATACCTGAAGATGAACTTGATTTCTACAAATCACCGACTGTAATGAAAGATAATATTATTGATATTCCATCTTAGAATTAAATTTAATACGATTGAAAATATTTGCTTACTTAGATGGAGGAGAATGAACTCCCCAAGCATTACCAAAAGGATCTTTGAAATTTCCCGCATAACCAATTTCTGGGGCAATTTCGTATTTTTCTTTAGTTGTTTTACCACCTGCATTCTCCACTTCTTTTAATTTTGCATCAATGTCATCAACACTCATGGTGACAACAACTTTGTTATCTTGAGGAACCTCATCTACCTTGTAAAGACCAAAACTGGATTGTCCTTCACCCAAATTCACAAGAATATAATTTTCATCCCATTGTTGCATTACACCTTCATCATTCCAACCAAAAACGTTTCCATAAAATTTTTTGGCCTCTGCAAGGTCAGTAACACCTATTTCGATATGCGTTGCGTATGATTTTGTCATATTGTACACTTCTTTTTTTAATAAAGGAAAAATATTTCCTCTAAGTAATATTACTCTTGAAAATTAATAAGAAATTACTAACCAGTTGGTAACTTACTTTCATATCAGTGATTTGTGAAAAACATTAGTCGTAATGACGTGAATTAGAATATGATGTAGTATATATAATTAGAAGATAGTAGTTTAAAATATTAATTTAGCTATTTTATCTAAATTTCCTTCTTACAAAGATCAATGATACTAATGAAATCAATCCGATAACTGATGAAATAATATCAAATGGAAGCGGTAAATTTGCTCCATCCACTGAGGTTGATGAGGAACTTACGTTATCTGATGTCGAGGTTTCTGATGTTGTAGTTGTTGATGAACTCGAGCTAATAATTGTATTGTTTTTTATGGTAACAGCATAAGTCACTGAAATTGAATTACCTGATTTATCAAAAACGCTTACTGTAATAGAATATGTACCATCATCAATTGTAGTGCTATCGAAAACAAACTCATAAGGACTTGTTGTTAAAGTTATCAATGAAGTGTTTAGTCCGTTTATAATTAATTCAACTTCTACTCTGTCAATTATTCCATTATCGGATGGATTAATTGAAATCAATCTTTGTCCTGTTAAACTATTTATTCCTTCATTTAATCCCTCAATTGTAAACGTAGGGGGTTGGTTGTCCAATATTGTTATAGTATAAGGTATAGATAAATTACCTTCCCCGGCCGTTGAGGATGCAGATATAGCATAGAAATATGTTAATCCTGGTACAACTTCTGAATCATTATACCAGAGATTGATTGTACTTGCATGGAAATTTAATGCTCCTACACTCGATCCTCTAAATACCGAATATGAGGTAAAATTATGAGTCCCAAATGTGTTTGGAGCTGACCAAGACAGATCAATTACGTCAGTAAATACAGTAACAATTACATCCTTGGGATCACTGGGTAAAGTAGGATCATTTAGGACAAAACTATTGGATCGAACTGAGGATATTAAATTTTCTGAAGTTTGTGAATCCAATCTAAGTTGAACCGAAGTACCTGAGGGTACATCTACGGGATCCCAGAGATATGTTTGACCAGTAATATCAAAGGCGACTGATGTCCAAGATAATCCAAAATTTGTAGAATAGTATAAGGATGAACTTGAAGAATGGTTGTAGGTATTTGTTGGATTTAACCAGGAAAGTTGTAATGGTCTGTGCTGAACTGAGTTATTAAGATTAGTAAATGATGGAGTTGATGACCTATAAGGTAAGACTAACGGTGAATTATCTTGACCGGAAATAGTAAGATAAGGGGAGTCATAGATTTTATTATTATCAACATCAGGACCAGTAAATTCATTGAAATGATTTAACTCGATCCAATTATCTATCCCATCATCTGTGAATTGTTCCGTTCCACCATTGTTCCATTCGAAAGTATTCCACCTAAGACGAGCCAATGTGGAACCAGTTGCCAGATTAACACCTAGACGAAGATTGAAATAGAGTGTGTTCGACTCAATAACAACACTTGAAGAGTCCTGAACGAATATACCATCATTACTGCTATGCTCGATTCGATTACTCAAAAGTTGATTTCCAGATGCACCAGCCCAAATCACAATACCTTGAGAATTATTGAAAATATGATTATTTCTAATAATATTATTCCTTGCACCACTCTCAGCAACTACTGCTTCAGCTCCGGTAAATGAAACCGAATTCCCTGACACGGTTATTCCTTGAATATTTTGAAGATTAATTCCTCGAACAGTATTATCATGGACATCGTTATCGGTTATTGCAACATTTGATCCACCGTTGATCGTGATCCCTCGACCACTGAATGCAACCTCATTTCTCGTTATAACTGCATTTGATACATTGTTCATGTTTACGGCGGACCAACCAGTTACGTCTGTAATAAGGCTGTTGCTAAGAATGAAGTGAACATCTGTATTACTAATGGAGATTCCATCTGACGCACCTCCAACAACCAAACTAAGATTATTTAATAGATAAGGTGTCGATGATGATCCATCTCCATCCCAACCATTAGTAGATGCTTGACCAATAAAATCAGGATTACCATTAATTATAATTGGAGGGTCTGTTGTGATTTGAGGGGTAAACACGGGATTCGATCCAATCCCATTTGATATTGTATTTAGATTGTTGTCAATAGATGTTCCACCATCTGCAGTAAGAACATTCCCAAAAGATAGTGTGAAAATTAATATCATTGAAAAGACTACAAGATAACGTCGTATATTTTTAAGTAACATCGTGTAATTTTACAATGATATGATAGTAAATAAAGCTTATCAATTACAATTTAATTAGAAAAGATATTATTTCTGATTTACAGTTGATCATTTTAAGTCTGTGATGATAGTTTGTAGGGAATATACTAATTATTGATGATCACCTTCTTGTATTCAAATATTTTGAATAAATTAATTGAGAATTGGGAAAGGAAGTGCACCCGGTAAAGTTATTATTGCAGGTGAACACAGCGTTGTTTACGGGTATCCAGCAATTGCAGTGGCATTGGGTATTAGATGCAATGCAGTAACGACCAATGGTGATCCTGGTATCTTAATCAATTCGCTTGATCTGAACAAAAATTGTAGATATGGGATACAGGATATTGCTCAACTGAAACGTGGTGAAACAGTACACGACAGTTTTGATAGCATTGCTCTAGCTATTTCAGAAACATTGAACCGGCTTGATAAAGAAATAAATATTGAGATTGAAATTCATAGTCAGATCCCGATATCAGCGGGCTTAGGGAGTTCTGCTGCAGTAGTAGTTGCATCGATTGCAGCTGTTTTGGATCTTTATCAGAAAACCTTACCAAAAAAAGATATTTCCTCAATAGCATTTGAATCAGAGAAAATAACCCACGGAAAACCATCAGGTATTGATAATTCTATTGCAACTTATGGTGGGATCCTCAGATTTCAATCTGGAAGTATTGAACAAAAGGAATTGAAACATACAATTCCTTTGATAATTGGAAATACAAAGATTACTAGAGACACGAAGAAATTAGTTGGTGGAGTATCAGATCTCAAGACTTCACATAAGAATATAATCGAACCAATCCTCCAAACCATGGGTGATCTTGCTGATCGAGCAGAAACATTTATTGAAAATAAAGAGCTTGAAAAACTTGGAAAAATTTTAGATATTAATCAAGGTTTATTGGACTCAATCGGTGTTGGTCATAATGAGTTAAGCAAATATGTTTGGAAAGCACGATCGGCAGGTGCTTTAGGTGCAAAACTCACGGGTGCCGGAGGTGGAGGATGCATGATCGCTCTGGCCAAAGACAAAGTTTCGCGAGATGAAATTGTTCAGAAACTTGAGTCGAACAACCTCAATATTATTGCAACTGAAATATCAAAAGTTGGAGTAATAATAGGGGAGATGTAACAGTATGACAACTTCAGATTTATACATAGTCAAATTGGGCGGTTCAGCAATTACAGATAAAACCAAAGATTACACATTACGACCTGAGGTACTATCTAGGGTTCTGAATGAAATTAGTTTTAGTGATCGGAAGGTAATCATTATTCATGGTGCTGGATCTTTTGCTCATAATATTGCAAAAGAATATAATCTTGCTAATGGAGAAGATCCTTCTATTTCGCTAGATTTACAATATAAAGGTGTAGCAATAACCCGTAGATCCCTATTAAATCTTCACAGTGCAGTTTTAGATGCTACAATGAAAGCAAACCTCATCCCCTTCTCTTTTCCTGTATCTGCAATATTTGTTTCAAGCGGTGCTAAGCATATGCATTCAAAATATCTAGACGGGTTGGATGAGGCATTGGCTAATGGTTTTACACCGATTTTGTATGGTGACATATCATTTGATATAGAAACAAAATTTCGAGTGATTTCAGGTGATCGAATAATTAGAGTGCTTGTAAATCATATTAAAACACTCAAATCACTAGATGATCATTCAGATATAGGTGAGATTAAAGTCGTATTTGGTTCAAATGTTGATGGATTATACGATAAGGATCCAAAGAATGAAGATGCGAAATTAATTGAAAAAATATCGAATTCTGAAATTTCGGAATTGATTAAAATTGCTGGTGAGAGTGCTGGTACAGATGTAACAGGTGGTATGAAGGGAAAATTAATTGAGATTAAACAAATTAGTGACTTGGGTTCAGAAGTTCAGATTGTTAATATTATGGAAGATAACAGGATGTATGAAGCATTAATTAAACAAGATGGAGTGAGGACTATAATCACTCCACATTAATCTTCAAAATGTTATTTTAATTAGATTACATTACCTTCTTGTATTCAATTAGAGAAAAATCAGTACCCTCAAATGTTTGTTCACCAATTTTTTTGTATCCTAAATTTTCATAAAAACTTCTATTTTTTGTGGATGTCCTAGGTGTTTCTAAGTTCCATGAAATGGCTTCTGGATAGGTAGTCTCGAGGAATTCAATAGACAATATACCTATTCCTTTATTTTGATAATCGGGTGAAATCCACAATGTTTGAAGATAATGGTTTTCTGGTTCACGTAGTTCAATAATAATACCACCAACAATTTTATTTTCCCAAAAGATTGTAAATGATGTCTTTTTCTCAATTCCATCAATAATCATGGATCCATCCTTCACCCCGGGTGGAAGTGTATTTTCATTTCCAAATTCCTCGAGTGACGCTTGTACAAAAGATTCTAAAACTGTTTTCTTTAGTTCCGTAATATCATCATTAATCGATTTCTTAATGTTTAACATCGCTCTTCAATGTTTAATACTTTCAATCTTTAAAATATTGTTGCAAGAGAATACTAAATATTCACTAATCAAATAACGGATTATAAAAGAAAATTTGACTTTACTGATATTCTCAGAGAGAGTGAATCAAGGTTAATTTTGTATAAGAATAGAGGTAGCGATAGATTTGACAATGAAAAGTCGTGTTTCACGTCATATATTTTATATGCAAATTTATTTACATACAAATTGCCGAATGACGGACTGCCTATTGGTGGTTCAGAGGAGATAATTATAATGAGCGAACAAGGTCCATCTGAAGACTTAATCAAAGACGCACTTACACTTTTAACAAAACTACGAGACAGTGGTAAAATCCGAAAGGGAACCAACGAGGTCACAAAATGCATCGAAAGAGGCAAGGCCCGATTAGTTTATGTTGGAGGAGATGTAACACCCCCAGAAATTATTAGACACCTTCCTATTCTTGCAAGAGAAAAGAATGTAGCCTATTTAGAAATCCCATCTTCTGAAAGATTGGGAAATGCTGCTGGTTTAGATGTTAGTGCAGCTTCAGTCGCAATTCAAGATGCCGGATCTGCAGATTCAGATTTGAAGTCAATTGTTGAACGAGTGAAGCAATTCAACTAGGTGATTATAAATGAGTTCAAGAGATGACAGATCACTAGATGTAGAAGCAACCCCCAGCGAGGTAATACAGATCGTCGGAAGAGCTTCAACCATAGGTGAGGTTATTCAAGTCAGAACAAAAGTAATTTCCGGCCCAGATCAGAACAGGATACTTACCAGGAACGTCAAAGGACCGATTCAATTAGGTGATATCTTGATGCTTAAAGATACAGAGCGTGAAGCTCGTAATTTAAGGAGAAGATAAATATGCTTAGAAATTACAAATGTTCATTCTGCGGACATGATATCGTTCGTGGTACTGGAATGTTGTACGTTAAAACAGACGGATCAATTTTGAGATTTTGCAGTCGTAAATGCAGAGTTTCTCAAGTGAAGATGAAACGTAACCCACGTAAACTAAAGTGGACAGCCAAATACGAAAGAAAATTCTAAGTTAGGGATATTCAAAGTTTTAATAGATCTTAATAACGATTGCTAGTTATATCGATTTAGTTTGAATTGAAAATTCTTTTATTCCTTAAAATGCTCTAAAAATGTAATTGCATATCAAATTGAGCAAAATCCTAAATTTATTGTGAGACAACAGGATAACGTGATAGATTTATAATACTTGTTTACTCAAATGTGAATAGCTCATCCATAGATGTTTGCAAGATTTGAGAGAGATCAAATGCTAACCGAAGTGAAGGACTATATTTTCCCCTCTCAATGTATGAAATCGTTTCACGACGCACACCTGCCAGTTGTGCTAAATCGTTCTGAGTGAGTTCATGTATTGCACGGAACACTTTCATCTTTGTCTTGAGTTTCTTTTCCTTTTTCGTGCTCATGAAATCACATTTTCATTTCCATCTTGGATTTTTAGTTTTCTATTAATCAGAAAGTGATTGATGGTATATATGCCTTTCATTACCATGATGCCTAACCAAATAACCCAGTTCACTCTTATCGCACCACTGGAAGTAAATACTCCAAAGGTATCTAATACAAAAATACTAAGCCACATCCACCAAGATGTCCAGTAAGTATTGTATCCTGCTTCGTGTTTCACCATTTTTGTTACTTCGTCTTCTAGTGATTCACCTTTTGCCCTCATTGTACTTCGCTTTTTCCAGAAATAATACATTATAGAAAGCTGAATTACGAGCAGAGTAACCACCGCAATAAAAATTATTGTTAAATTTGTCATATCACTTGTCCTTCTAAAGAGATTTTAACTCTTTGAATAATGTACTCCATTGGATATATATAAAACGATTGATAATATGCGATGTATTTATCGCTTTATGATATATATTTATCACTATATGCGGAATAATTATCTTATTTTGATTGATATTTATCACATCTCGATTTCTAAAATAAAGTTCCAAATGAACCTAATTTAGATAAAAACAATTTGTACCACGATACTAATCCGTAAGTTGTAGGTTGATTAAACTGTTAAATATTAAGTTTAAGATTACTCATCATCTAAATTGTGTATACAAAATTTTGACCGCTGAGATTTGTTTGTTTCAGACGATCTGGTGAGATGATGCCACCACTACTCAATTGAATTTTTTTAACGAAATTCTTTTGAGCTACTTTTGATTATCACATGTTCAAAGTCCATTGTGTGTGTTTAGGTTAACTGTAATCACTTAGTGAGAAATGACCAGTCTGGAATATCTTAGAACATTACAAAATTATCATTTCGTTATTTAAAGTACTGAAGATAATTTTTATTTTGTGCATACATTTCTTACTCATGAAATTCCTCTCCTCGCCATACATGACCACAATTTTGACATTCGTAGGCATCAGAGGAAATTGCATATCCCGCTTCATTATATTCACTTTCAATCTCTCTTACAACATTCTTGGAATTGCAATTAGGACAACTCTCATCAAACCCTAATTCACGTTCTTTATCTCGCAAAAATTACATCCCTCATTCAGTAAACGGCCAAAACTTTAACCCTGCTTTTTTCTTCAATCTCTCCATCTCAGAAATCACTTTTCGTTCAGGCTCAGTAAGTTGCTCATTAAATTCAGTTAGTAATTTGTATGCATGCTTGGCTCGAAGATCAATATACAATTGTTGACCTTTTTTGATTTGTCTCCCAAATGTAGGTCCTCTAACAGCAATCGATACTTCTTGGTCCTTAGTAGCTACTTTGACAGGATCATTATTGAATTTAATTTGTTGAATGGTTCCAACCCTAACATTCTCTTCTGTCAATAACACATCTCGAGGTTTTAATTCTCCCGCAAGAACTCTTACTCCAATAACCATTGGTTTATTGCGTTTGAATACATATTCTGGTATATGTTCTATTTTAGTTGGTTTGGGTATGTCATCTAATGAATTTGCATTGGCTAGTTCTTGTAATTTATCTGTCCATTCAATGAATGCGTCTATCATACGGTAAATAATCGGATCGCTGAATATCTCCACACCCTCATTATGTGCAATCTCTTCTGCCTCATCTTTTATTTTCACATTAAATGCCAAAATCGCACCCCATTCTGGGTTATTTCTAGCAATTATTGAAGCATCGGTCACATCTCGCTTTGATATATCCCCTACATCGGCAGATCTGATTGGAATTCCTTTTTCCTTCATTATTGACAATAAGGCTTCTAAGCTTCCAAGAGTGTCTGTACGAACCATAATTCCAGTCTCTTCAGTGTCTATTTGCAGAGTTTCCCTTTCTTCAAGTATGTATTCTTTGAATTCTTCAATATGTTTTTTAGTTTTTGCAGCAAAGATTGCACCTCCCGCAATAGCATCAGCTATATTTGGGGCACTAATTTTCAATCCAGCAGCGGCATAAATTGTCTTGGGAA
This sequence comes from Candidatus Heimdallarchaeota archaeon, assembly GCA_021399405.1. Next base: position 12,358 of record JAAFKL010000441.1, read on the forward strand.
CATCAAATTTATCACGAGGATCTCGAATCTCATCTAATGGCTTTGGTTGCATCAGAGATCGGATTTTTGTCACTATTGGGCCATTCTTACCTGTCAGAACCAGGGTATCAGTCTTTGAGATTTCTCCATTAAATAGGATAACATCTAGTGTAGTTCCCATTCCGGTTTCTTCTTTTACCTCTAGAATAACTCCCTTACCTGGACCAGAAGCAAATTCCAGTTTATCCATCATGAATTGTTGGGTTAGACCTGCAATTACTAAAAATAAATCAGTTACTCCCTCTCCAGTAGTTGCGGAAGTAGGAATTACGGCAATATTCTTCTTGAAATCTTTTATCCGATCATATCGCTCAGCTCTCAATCCGAGATTCCCAATTTCACCCATTGTCTCATAAATTAGACTGTCTAATCTAGCTTGGACTGTTTTATTTTGTAATTTATAACTTTCTACAAATGGCATATTTTCGTGAGCTTGCCAACCCCCAACACGATCAACTTTATTGGCTGCAATAACAAATGGCACTTTTCGTCGTTTCAGCGTCTCAATAGATTCAAAAGTTTGTGCTTGGAATCCTTTGGTAAGATCAACCACTAGGATTGCAATATCTGAAACAGAGGCTCCTCGAGTTCGAAGTGTCATGAACGCTTCGTGACCTGGGGTATCAATAACTAAAATACCTGGAATTTTTAATTCTAATTTACCTTTATGGAGGGGTTTAGATACCTCATAAATTGTCTCCCTAGGAAATAATGATGCTCCAATATGTTGTGTTATACCACCTGCTTCACGATTCTGTACTACCGTTTTACGGACTCGATCGAGTAAACTGGTTTTACCTGAATCTACGTGTCCCATGATTACTGCAATTGGGGCCCTAGCTTTTTTCCCATCTTTCTTAGACAAAATATCACCTAAAAGTTAATTCTTGAGAATTCTAAATCCTCAATATTACATATA
>JAAFKL010000442.1 GCA_021399405.1 Candidatus Heimdallarchaeota archaeon
ATACCACAATTGATGCAGACATCTCAAAGATTTAAAGTCTTTTTCAATATTTTATTATATAGTCGAGTTAACGATACAGATAGAGAAAGGGAAAATGAAAATTGCCAGCGATACAAAATCAACAAATAATGTGAAAGAAATCATAAATAAGTATAGGGAAGCTGGTAAAATCGCTATTGAGGCTAAAAAGCTCGCATACAAAATATGTAAACCAGGTGCCAAAGCATATGATATTTGTGAGAAAATAGAATCCTTAATAATTGAAAAAGGTGCAAAACCTGCATTCCCAGTGAATATTTCGCTTAATCATGAAGCAGCTCACTATTCAGCCACTATATTAGATAAGAGAACAGTTCCTGAAAAGGCCATTGTCAAAATTGATCTAGGTGCTGAAATCGATGGTTATTTAGTTGATACGGCTATTACCGTAAATCACGACCCAGAATTAGATGAATTAACTGAGGCAAGCAAAGATGCCTTAGAAAAAGCCATCAAAATGGTAAAACCCGGTCTGAGAGTTGATGAGGTAGGCAAAGTAATTGAAAAAACAATTGAGAGCTATGGGTATCAACCCATTAGAAATCTCTCGGGTCATCAAATCAAAAGATATGTGCTGCATGCTGGGGTTTCAATCCCTAACACCGGACCCAAAACTTTCGGTGGAACTAAAGCGAAATTTGAAGCAGGAAGAATTTACGCTATCGAACCATTTGCAAGTTCTGGAGAAGGTTGGATAAAAAATGATCGAGTAGTTACAATTTTCAGATATGTTAAGGATCCTAGAAATAAAGATAAAGAACTTCAACAAATTGCTAAACAAGTAAAAAATACAGTCGGACCTTTGCCTTTTTCACCTCGTCATCTGCATGATAAAAGTACGGGTAATGCTGGTAAAGATGAAGTAACCCGTTCTATTCGTCGATTATTAAGAGCGAATGTACTTACAGGTTATCCTGTCTTAATTGAAGCAAATCGGGATATTAGAGTTAGCCAACACGAGGATACTGTACGGATAACTCGTGATGGTTGTGAAATATTCACTCAGAATTAAGAAACTCTTGGCATCGTCTGGAATGGAGCGAATAGCTCTGTAAACTTCTCTATGAACACTTCATCTTGAGATACAAATGCATACGCATCTGTAGAATCTGGAAGTTTAGCTAGAATAACTTCTTCCCTATCACGCGTGGCCATTATCATATCAATATTACCTCTGAATCTGTTCTTATCCAACTTACGGAGATCTAGATTGATCCCATGGTTCGTGAACAGCTCTAATATTCTATTATCCTCGGGTGTGTGTTGATCCAAATCAGTGATTATTTTTACCGATACTCTACTAAAACTCTCAATAAGATTTTCATTAATCCAAGAAATTGTAGGTGATACAATCGTAAGGCTTGATTTTGTTCTAGATAAAATTCCATTCATATTTGCCATTATTGCTTCTTTTGAAGTGTCGAAATATGATAATTCAGGAAACTTTGCATCTAAATTGATTGAGCCTGTTGAAATCTGATTTAGGAGATGCATTGATTTGGCAGCTGCGTCAAGAGTATCATCTATTGTATCAGGAATTTTTCCAATCTGACGAGTTACATTTTCTTTACCCGTAGAACTATGATCACCAATTTGACTATTGAAATCATCGAAAAGCGTGCTTAAACTACTTGTTTGATTTTCATAACTCTTCTGGATGCTTGTTTTCCACTCATCACCGCGTGAGAGTATTTCATCTGATATTTTCTTGAGAAAATTATTTTTTGCTCTGAGAAATTCACTATCTTGAGCACCACTCAAAGAGTTCAATGTTGCAGAGATTTCATTTAATTTAGTGGGTGTTGTTTCCTTTTCATTCGAGATTGTAAGACTGACTTCCTCTGCTGTGGAAACAATATCAGATCTTACTGTTTCAATTATATTTGTAACTTCATTATCGATATTGTCTTTAGTAGCATTGAGGTTCTCATTTATTTCAACTTGAAGCATTGAAAGCTGAGTATTTACCTGATCATATAGATTGAGAATAAAACCAGTATTGTTTTCGTCAATTTTAGATACTGTTTCAAGTAAACTCTCTTTGAACTTAATGATATTTGCAGAACGATTTTCTAGATTTTTATCCAAATGACCTTTTAGGCTTGTATCGAGCTTTTTTGCAATTACTTCTAATTCTTTGAAATATGCAACTTTGATCTTTTTGAACGAGCCCTTTAGTGAAGAAATTTCAGAGACCTGTTTCGAAGATGAGTCAAAGAAGTTAGATATTTCACTTTGTAACATCATTTTTTCTCCGGCAACCATCTGATCATATTTCCCAATCAGACTATCAACCTCCACTTTGACTTTTTCCATTGGTTTTGCTACATTTTCATTGAGAGAAGTTTTTGTGGTATCCAAGGTCTTTATTGTGGATTCGGTCGTTTGAGACATTTGATCCAACGTTTTGTTTACGCTTTTTGTCTGTGTTGATGAAGCTGTATCTATTGTTGATGATAATCCTCCTGTAGTTTCACTCAATATGGTTTGAAATTCAGATTTGAAGGATTTGAGGGAGGTATCAACATCTTTTAGGTTGGAATCAGTTGCAGTCAATAACTCAGAGTTTTTCTCACTAAATTTGAGATCAATTTCCTCCGTTTTAGTCACAACTGTATTGTCAACATTAGAATTTGTACTCTTCACAGAACTATCTATTGCTTTATCAATTTTCGTGGTAGCTTCTTTTACAATTTTCTTAAGGGATTTTGACATCGAAGTATACGTTTCAAATTGTTCTTTTGAGTGTGTTTCCATTGAATCCTTGTGAGATTTTAATTCGCTTTCTATCTCCAAAACCAATTCTTTTTGAGAAATTAGTAATCTGTTTTCCTGTTCTCCACCTTCTGTTCCAGTTGCCAAAGTGTGAGCCGCACTCAAGATATCATTCAGAGGTTGTTGTATGTCAGATAACATTTTTGTAGAAATATTACTTTTTAATGATGAAATTTTTTCTTCAGTGCTCGTAGTTATAGTTTCCATAAAGCTAGTGGTGTTCTGAGATAAATTTCCAAGGTATTCTTTCGTTGTCGATTGAATACTTTCACTTTGTGAAGTGACAATATTTTCTAGATCTGAAAGCTCATTTTGTATTATTTTATTAATCTCATCGAGAAATTGACTTTTTAGATCTTCTGTATCCTCAATAGTTTTGTTAAAATGATCTGATAATTGATTTTCGAAATGTTTAAAATCTTGAACTGCTCTTGTTACATCTCCATAAATAATTGGCACTTGTTTTTTATCAATTTTCTTTCCATCTGAAGAAAATGATGTCAAAAATTTTGCCAGAGTATCAGTAGCATGCCCCATTATTCTTTGGAAGTCTCTTCGAAAATTATCTAATCTATCTGTTTGATCCAACAATAAACCTTCAATTTTCTCAGGAACTTCTTCTCGAAGTCCCGAACTTTGTGAGTGAAAATTTTCGTAAAATGATCGGAATTGTTGATCCATATTTTCATTAAATCTGGTTAATTCAATGCTGTAAGTATCTACAGTTGATGAAACTCCTTTGTTTAATTCGTCAATAGTAGACTCTTTCATTTCTCCGAGTTGGCTTTCTAATAATTGATTAATCTCTTCTCGAGCTTTTTTAAGGTCAGAATTAATTGTTTCGGTTTCATCTACTAGATCCGTCATTTTGAGGTTTTGTTCTTTATCCCGCTTTGATACTGCTTCGTTGAAATTAGTCATTGCATTTGCAATATTATCATCGAAAGAAGTTTTCACATTGCTTAATGTTTCATTTGAACCTTTTACTGATGAAGTAATATTCTCATCTGCTAATTTAGTGGTTTCTGAAAGCGAAGCCAAAACATCATTTTGTAATTGATCCAAATTACTAGCTAAATCAGATTTAATGCTTTGGAGATACTCAGTCACAAATTCCCTAAGTTCATCAACAGAAGATGTAATTTCTTTGACGTTTTTTGTTGAAGATGTTTTCAGATTATCGACGAATCCCGTTAGTTGTTTTTCTACTGATTCAAATTTATCGTTTAGGGATAATGTTAAACTATCTTTTAGAGCTGCTAGATCTGTATTTAAAGCTTTATTGAATGATTTTATATTCTTACTTACTGCTGTGTTTTCTCCTTTTAATGATTTGGAGGTAGAAGTGAGTATGTTGTCTAGTTTCTTCACAGCTTCTGATTGTACTGATTTTATTGCTGAAAGCATTTCAGTCTGCAGATCAACCAATTTTGTTTTTTGCCCCTCTTCAATGAAATCAAACATCTTTTCTGATGCCATAATAGCTTCTTCGATAGATTTTTTATTTGCTTTAACGGTTGAATCAATGTTTGAAATAAACTCAGAATAATGATGATCAGTCAATTCTGTGACCATCTTTTTCTGATCCTCGTAAGATTCAAGGAAATCAACTGGGAATTCGGTCTTTGTTTGTTTTACATTTTTCTCATCAGTTTTGATAACAGCATTAATGAATGAATTCATTTCATCAATGAGTTTGGAAGCATTTTCAGTAGTTTCGCCAGATGTTTCTTCTATTTGTTGGGTTAAGCTAGATATTCTTCCAGTCGCAAAAAGAGCAATCGAATCCGTAAAAGTTACCAATTCTTCTTTGATTTGACCTGATGTTACAAGAATTTTTTTCTCGTGTTCGCCATTAGCTTTATTGATTTTACTTAAACTGGCATTACAAATCTCGATAACCTTATTTGATATAGTTTCTAATTCTTCAGAAAGTTTGGCAAGAGGAACATTGATATCGTTTTGAAATATGTCTGCAGTTTCATCTGTTACAGATCTTAAATGATTTTGAAATCCATTGTTTGATCTTTCTATTGCTTCTGCATGTTCATTTTTGAAATTTGAAAGGTTTTTAATTAATTTATCAATTCCTTCTTTAAGAGAGGCAACAATTGTTTGAATATCCGTATCGATATGAGATTGAGCTTCATTCCATAATTCGTTAACCTCTGAGCTCAATTTTTCTAATTTATTTGATAGATTTTGTGATACGCTTGCGGTTATTGCTATTTTGGGTGTAAGAGGTATATATACTGCTGCTTCCTCAGATTTATGAACTAATTTTTTCAAGAAATTTTTTGATATCAGGGATTCACATACTTGGTGTACTTTAGAAATATCCAAATTAGTATATGAGCTTATTTGACCTACCGTTCTGAAATTAAAAGCTACAACGACTTCATATACCTTCAATTCGTCTTCTGTGAATCCGATTTTTGTTAATACTTCATCGAGTTCAGTCATTTCTGCTTCTCCTCTCTATAGATACCTTCAATCTGTTGACCCATCTCTTTACCGGCCCGATCAATATTCCCCAGTGAATCATTCTTAATTTGATCAAGTAAACTCTCGACTTCTATTTTTCTTTCTTTAATCATAGTATTAGATTCTTTGGTAAGTTGTCTTACCTGAGTATCAATTGTATTTTGCATAGATTTAGTCTGTTCTTGACTATTTACCTTCATTGTATCAATTATTTCTTTTATTGATTCTGTATTTTCTTTCAAAAGTTTCTCTAATTCATCCTTCAATATACCCTGAGATTCTATAACTTGAGCCTTTGATTTTCCAATATGATTCTCGAATTCGTTCAAAGAAGCTTGAAGAACTTCTTGTTGTTCCGTATCTAGTTCATTTATTTCAACCAAAAGTTCATTTTCCTTATTGGTCAACTGGTCTTTCAATTCATTCAAGGCATTAACATGTGTCGTGGCATTCTTCTCAATAATTTTCTCCATTGCCACATCATAATTGGATTTTGTTTCTTCTAAGGTTGTCAATAATTTACCTTCATATTCATGTATCAGATCCTGTGCCCTACCAATTTCACTAGTGAAATTCTCATCAATCCCCTCATTTAATCTTCGAAGATTCTCTTCAAGTCTAGATAAAGTATCTTGAATGATTCCATTTAGAGTTTCTTTGGTTACAGTTACACCCATAAAGACCCTCTCTATTTGAAGACCAATCTCATCACGGAACTCGGTTTGTAAAGATTCTAACGATTTAGATAAAATTTTCCTTTCCATTTTAAGAGCGTCATTCAATGTCTCCTTAAGAGCCATATTATTTTTCTCAGCAATATCAATGGGTGCTTTTATCGAGACTTTAGTAATAGAAGCGATCTTTTCAACCATTCCACTTATTTTTGATGAATGTTGTTTATTGATGTCTCCAACATTTTCCATTGAAGTTTCCAAATTCGAAACTAGTCGTAATTCTTCATCCTCAACAAGTGAATCGGCATATCCCTTTAAACTATTTATCTGCCCATTTAAGGATTCTTTCAAACTCAGTAGTTGTTCTGTATTTTGTGTTTGTGATTCTCTTACAGATTGATCTAAATTTGATTTCAAGGAGTTGATTGTTTCATTTAAATTTTCTAAAAGTCCATCTAATATTTTCTTTCCTTGATTATTTCCAGAATTCATTTGATCGTTTATGGATTTGGTTAGGTTTTTTATTTCAGTTTCAAGATATTTTTTAGTTAATTCTAACTTTTCGATAATATATGTGGATGTTTCAGTATCAGTCATATTATTCATATTCCTCCGTCAAATTATTTCTTAGAAGTTTATTTTTATTCATTAATTAATTCCTCCATCTGGTCGAAGTAATCTATGTGATTTGGATAATTTAGTAACATTCTTTTTGCCTCATTGAGGATTTCCTTAGCCTTTGACCTTTCATTCGCTAATATGAAACAAATTATGGATTGCTTAAGCATGGATCTAATAGCGTAATGATAAATTTCGGGATTGGTTTTATCCGCCTCTTTTTTGTATTTTAGACCACCTTCACGATAATTTGATATCGATCTCCATTCGATATTGGCTTTTCCAAAATATTCACCAGCTAGTTGATAGGCTTTGGCGGAAAAATATTCATGATTCGCCTTACCAAATCCCTTAGCGATATTTTCTTGCAAATCGCCAATTTTTTCATAGTCCCCTGTTCTTTGTAAACCAAGAGTAGCAAGTTCTAATAATTCCCAAGCAGTATGTATTAGGCCTCCTTCAAGGGCTGCTTTTGTTGTGTCAGAAACTTGTCCGGAGAGTTCGAATATTAGAGATTTATCTGCTATTGTTCTGAAGTGATCACGTACAACCTGTAGATCTCTGAGAGATGGTAATTGACCTATTTCAGCTTGATCTTTTATTCTATCCAGTATGAGGATAACTTCTGTTCTAGGGTCAATAGGTTTGAACACGTGAGAAATTAGTTCAAATAACGCTGTAGAATCGACTGCAAAATAACCATCTTGGGTGATTGAAAATAATAAACCATCCTTCAAACCATTAATTGTATCTTGAGAATGAAGTCGAATATAATCATCATATACAAACAAATTGATCCCATGCTTTGATATATCTCTTAACACAGTGATTTCACCCTTTGTGAAGTTAAATGCTTCAGTTAGAGTTTGTGCATCCAATTTACTTGAATCGATCCCTTTTGATTCAATCAATTGTCTCAAAGCTAAATCAAATGGAAATCTAGTAGATGCCTGAACTACTGTGTCTCGTTTCGATTTTACTAATTTGCCCCTTCTTCGAATCATTAACTCTGCTTCATTAAAATCAAACTGATTTAATTCTAAATGGAGTACGTATTCACTATATTTTTCGAAATCAAAATATTCATTAGCAGAATGATGACTTGTTGTTACTAATAACAAATCATAATCATCATCCATTAATCGCTTAGCAATCATGCTGAATAATAGTAAAATGCCTCCGTATCCTGTTGCAATTAATCTGTCTAGATCATCAAGAAATATTCCATGTTTGAATCTCTCTTTTTTCATTGCCGCATCGATTTTATCAAGGTCCGCAAAGAAGGTTTGGAGAAGTTTATCCAATGTAGAGTCATTAATTTCAATTCCTTCAAGATCTGAAGGAAAATCAGCAGATGCTATTTCGGCATTTCGTCGCCTTTGTAGAAAATTTCTCCATTCAGGAGCCATCTCATCGATAATCCTTTTGATATCTGATAGGAATTGAATCGCAAATTTTGGTGAGACTGGAACCTCAGCAGACCCGGTCGCCACTCTTTCTAACTCAGTATCCATTCTTAGTTTTCTAAGGAGTGAGCTTTTACCTATCCCTGATTCACCTGATATGTGTATCCATTTGATTGTTTTATTAGATCGAGCAAATTCTCGCAGGATTTCATGATAAGAATTTATTGCTTCTTTCCTACCCACGAAATCATTAGGATTGGTTGCTCCTGTTAATTGTTCAATAAGGTTAGATTCCATACACATTACCTCTATTAGGGATTCTCCTCAAGAAAGTTATATTTGATAGAGTTGAATTCTCATATTTAAAAGAACCTAATTACAACATCGAAAAGAAATTGTATATAATTTGAACTTGTGAATTTTTTTAATCTTCAGTCTTTGACAATTTCAATTTCATTTATCTAGGATTACATTTTGAAGATGTAAGCTTAATCGATCAAGACATTTTCTCGCATTCCTGCAAGTGGATAATTAGGATCAATAGTTAGTATTGCTTTTTCAGCAACAGGAATAAGATTTTTCTTTGGATTACTCTCAAGTATTTGAGCCATACGACCTAACACTTGGGATGAACCTACTTTACCCAAAGCCCAATAAGCACATAATTTAATATCATCCACTTCATTATCCAAATAGCTTAACAAGACCGACTCTGCCTTTCCCGTTCCATTAATTCCGATTGCTAGAATACTTCCTATTATGCTACCTTTTGAATTGTTATTCTCTTTCAGGTTTAAAATTTCTGAACTTTCATTAATTAAATTAAGTTTGGCCCCCATTACTTTAGTGCCAATCTTCACAGCATCGCTATCATTATTTTCAAGATTTTCAAACTCTAGGATAAATTGGCTTGCGTTATTGTCAATATATCGATAAGTAGCATATCTTCCTGGACCTTGAAACCCAATTGTAAAATCTTTCAAGGGTGTTCGAAGGGGTTTGGAGGTAAGGAGGATTACGTATATAACAAAGAAGGGGATATTTCTCCATGCAAAGCTAGCTAAGGATGCAGAAATGCTCCAAATATAAAGATTAACCAAATAAGCAACTAATAAAACACTCATTATAGATTTTCTCCAGGATTCAGAAAAAAAGTAACCATGCCTATGAGCTCTAGTTATGAGGAAGCTTGCTAAACCAAAAATTATTGTTGGCATCAAAACTAAAAATATGGAATATTTAATTTGTTCAATAACTGACAATACTGTGTAATTTCTATAAGCAGCAGATACAAACAAGAAGTAAATAAAAACGAAACCACCAATAAGTCCATTGTTTACAGGTTTATCAAACCATTTTTCTGATCTTTCAACATATTGGATATCTAAGAGTACATCAACCGGATATTCACTATACTGATAATCTGACATAACACCAGTCATTTCAAGTGGTGTTGGAAGAACTTTGAATAAATAATTTATAACAAAACCAATTGCTAAGATTGCCAGTATAAATCCAAAAAATGGAAAGAACGGATTTATACCCGCAAAATAGCTGAATATTAAATCTATTATAAAAAAAGCAAAAGCTAAAACAAAATATCCAAACCATTGATTTTTTAGACTTTTCCAGAGTCTGGAAACAATATTCCAGGTTTCTTTGTAATTAGAAAAAATGAAGAATGGGGCAAAGAACACCATCATTATCTCAAATATTAGAAGGAAGGACCCAATCTGATCTGCCGTGGTTACTAAATTGTCTACGGGATCATAGTCTCCAAAACCCTCAGGTAAAAGATTGAGTACCACAACTTGGAATTCTAATGTGTGGTCAAAAAACCGTGCAAGGATAGCAATTGTCACAGTTGTAATAAATCGCCCAGTTCTCCAAAGCACAATTCCAATAATTATTCCTAATAGTAAAGCACTCAAAATAGTGTATACATATAAAACAGGCTCACTAAATACGAGGTTTCCTGATGAAAAGGCGAATGCTTGAACGATTGCAGGTACAAACACTATTCCTCCTGCACCCAATCCGTGAATTCTCGCTTCATTCGCTATTAAACCTCTAAGCAGATACTCTAATGCTACATAAATTAAAATAAATGCAACAAGAACAAGAATCCTCTCTCTTTCAGTGAGAAATATCCAAAACCGAGCAGAACTAACTAACCCTTGATCAATTCGAAAACTGTTTTGACCTACCTGAATTAATGCTCTCGGACCAAATATTTGATCGATTAAAAATCGAGATATAAATAAAAATCCGAAATAAACCCCAAGTAATGGAGGTAGATAAATCAAACTTCGAGCATAACTCATCTGTTTCCTTTTAGGGGCTAAAAGGATCTTTTTCTTTCGCATTTCCATATCTGCAAGAACTATTATTCCCAAGCCCAATACTAAAGTTGGCAAAATACCAAGGGCTAACCAAAAAGAAGGTGATATATCTGGATCAAGGACTCCCCAGCCCCCATCATCTTTAGGTAACAAAGCAAAAACTGTAAGAAATTGAATTGCGATAAATAATATTATTATAGGGAAATAAATCCTGTAAAAACCAGATAATGCATTTGACCCATGAATTATGTTGAAACTATGACTCATTCGACGATCAGAATTAAAAAAATCCCAAAACGCCCAGATAAGTACAAAAATTAACAGTCCTACTGTTATTTGAATCAGCAAAACTAAATTATTCAAATTGGGATTTATTAGACGTATGAAGCCCTCCACCATCAATAAGAATAATCCTCCAAAAAACATGAATCTAAATTTTTTATCAATGATAAATTCGACGATTTCTTTCCTCATAATTCTTCACCTTCTGAGTCAAAATTTACAATTGTATCAACGTGAGAACGAGTTATTGCTTGATTTCGTCGCAATCTGATGCGGATTCGATATATTATAAAAAGGGAAAGAAACACCAATACTGCATAAATTGAGAATCTCAATCTAATATTTTGTTGAACCTCTACATCTAAGGTATCGGAATTATCATCCTCATTTATTTCATTTACATTATCTGTTATATCCACTCGGGCAGTGATGTTAATTGATTTTTTTCCGAAGTTTAGAAATTCATTAAAGGAAAATACTAAAGTTTCATTAACTTGTAAGAAGTCAAATTCTCTTGCAATAACAATTTCTTGATCTATTGTGATTTCTAAATTAAATCTTGATGCTGGGAGAGATCCATTTGACAAAATAGTTACCTCTATCACCTGTCCTGTATATTCTTCAGGTGGACCCGGCAAAATCTTTATTGACCCTACGGCAAGATTTGGAAATCGAAACCAAGTAGATTCTAAACCTGTTACGTTCGGTCTATTTGTGTTTGGATTTAGAGGGAGGTTAAGAAAAGAAACTGAAGGCGCCATAGGATGAGAGGCTAGACCTGGACTAGTACTAAATCCGAAAGATTCATGATCACCGGAAATTAAATTACTATCAGTCAATCCTTGATATCGAACAACCTCATATAATGTTCTAAGAATTCCACTTTTTGTTGAAGCTAGGTAATTTGCTGAATCCTCATCGTAAATACCTGTAACGTATGTTGTATTTTCCTTCAAAGCAGATATGTGGGTTGAATACCCAATTGGAGTCACAAATAACTCACCCGCTCTCATTTGGGTAGACGATATCAGTTGTACGAGACTTTGTCTAATTTGACCACCATATGCTAATTTTTGCTGAATTGATACACTTATACTTCCTCGAGTCGAATGGATCGCCCTCATTGATTTTGAAAGTGCAAGATTTATTTGCTCAAATATCTCAATGGATTCAATTCCTCCATTTTCATACAGAATTTGGATCTCAGTTGGTTTGTCGGGAATAATTGACAGGTATGACAAAGATATCTCATCCTGGCGAGGTGCGATAAGATTGGTATCAAATATATAATCTGACCCCTGTAGATACTTTGGGACCGCCATTGATGCATACGTGCCATTTTCATAAGATATGAAAGCACCATTTATTGGTGCACTAGAATTAATTACATCCCCTTTTCGAACCGGTATTGCGTCATTGGTCCCTCCTGCCGGGATATTTCTGATTTGAAGATTATTGTTCTCATTAATGTATGTTATCTGTGTGTTTTGTGTTAATGTAATCCCGTTGAACCAACCATTAACTGGTGAGATAAATTGAAATCCCATCATCCGATCAATTAATACTGAGTACCCAAATGAATTATCCGAGAAAATATCTTCTGTAGATCGGTGACCTACAACCAATAATGGTGATGACGATCGAATAAGTGAACCGTTCTCTAATCCGGGGTTATCCGTTGGATTAAATGTTAGCTTTGTTGGAGTATTTATCTGAACAACATTATTCCCAGCCTCTGAAAGAGAAAAATCGGTTATTATAATCGCAGGTTGTATAACCCAAATACTCACTTCAGACTTACCCAAAATATGATTTTCATCAAAAACTAAGGGAATATAATAATCATAAAAGAGGGGGCTTCCACCTCCACCACCTCCACCACTTGATGATGGAGGAGGTGCATCATCATCTCCTGCTGAGGATCCAGATGAATAAATCACTGAGGATAAAAGTATGAAAATTATAAAATAAGTTTGATACTTCATCTGTGACCTCTTTGTTTTAAACTGAAGTAAGAGAGTAATGCTTTTTCAGCTAGTTCGTGGCTGTAACTTTCAACAAGCTTTACTTTCAATCCACGTAGTTTACGTTTAAAGCTATTAATCTCACGTATCTTCTTGTTAATTTCATAGTTATATATCCCTGAAACAACAGGATCACTAAAATCAGCAACAACCTGAGTATCATTATCTGGATGTGTAAACTTTATTTTCCCAATATTTTTTGGTAATGTGAATTCTCCTTTTTCTGTTAATTGGATAACTTGAACTTCATGATTAAATCCTTTTGCGATTTTGAAACCTTTTATCATGTCGTCTGTGTTATCGTGAAGATCTGTTAAAACCAGGATTATACTTCGGCGTTTAAGTGATGTTGCCACCTGTTTCAATGATTTACCTAAATCAGTTGTCCCACTCGGAATTAATTCGAGTAATTGCTTGTATACTAAAAACTCTTGAGATTTTCCTCCTTTAGGAGGTAAATAAAGTGAAACGTCTTTTGAGAAAGCTCCAAAGCCAAAAAAATCTTTATTGCTAACAGTAGCATGAGCCAAAGAAGCTATTGCTATCATAGCACTACGCATCCTTGGATATTTATCTCCTAGTAGCATAGAAGCGGATGCATCTAACAACATAACAACATTGGAATTACGTTCAACTTCGAAATCTCGGACAATTAGTGAGTTATACCTCTTTGCAGTTGCACGCCAATCAATATGTCTTAATTCATCACCTGTTTGATATTCGCGCAAATCTGAAAATTCAGTTCCGTTTCCCAAAAATAAAGATCTTCGATTACCTGATAAAAAGCTAGAAACCTTCTGTTTTGCCAAGATATGCAACCCTTGCACACGTTTCGAAATTAGATTAGTTTCTGCCATAAAATCACCTATTGTAAAGTTATTACCATTTCCTTGGCAACCTTTTCATATTCTGAAATTTGGACTTCTGGTGGTTGAAAATCATTATCCCATAGTAATTTATCTATGAAATCTATCATTTCTATTTTGGATTCATCACTCTGAATTTTTGTTTCTGTCACCCACCATTGGTATAACTGAGTTGAAGTTGGGATAATCACAAAAACATTCTCCTCGAAGCTCGCTGTGTAACTTATGATCAACTCAAAATAATGTCTAGCTAATTTGTAAGCAGAACTTGATGAATCTTGAAATGTTAATTTATTTATTGCGATTCCTCTTTCATCTAATTCAGACAATGAAATTGATTTGTCCAATTCTGCTTCATAAGCGTCTTTCACTTGTTTTTGTCTTTTATTTTGGATGTATATCGAATACATACCCATGATTGGAATAAAATCATATAACCATTCAAAAGTATCAATTCCGTTTTCCAGTAAGGATTTCCTGAATTGAGTTGAATAGTGTATAATGAAAGGCAATGGTATCAAAAATAATTGCAAAATCACTAAAAACGCATATTCTGGATTACTACCCGTGCGAAAAATAAACAAAATCGATGTAAAAAATATAACGACAGCATAGATTGATGTGAGCCATATTTGCTCCTCTTGGTGGATAATTCCTGCTACAATTCCTCCTAGGATTGCAAAAGTTATGAATTGGATCGACAATGAAAATGGTGCGTCGCTGAAAAATGTGGTTGAAAGAAATAGTGAAAACACGAAGGCTGAATAAATCGCTGCTTGGATACCTAACAAGATAGGTTCTAATTTTCGTTCTAATGAACTCCCCGAAATTCTTTGTCGTTTGTCATATGTAGAGATTTGTTTTTGTAGTTTAATTGCTTTATCCGCACTCAATAATCCAATAACAATGCCCACTGTTAAGCTGAAAGTCGTTTGCGTTGCTAGAAGTAAACTTTCTTCAGAGGTTCTATAGAGTTTTACTACTTCACCAACACTTGTGTCATCAAATGCAAATATTGCAAAAAAGAATATAGCGAGTAAATATGCTTGAGTGAATGCAGATTTAATGCTTTGTAAAATAATTAAGGACGTTGGGATCTCTCTCGTCTCCCAAACCGCACTTTTTGAATAAAAGGAGAACCGGGCTTTAATATTAGCAACTCTAATTGTCTGAATACTATAATCGATGAACCAAGGCAGTAATGCGATAAACAACACCGAAAATACAAACGTATAATTCAATGACCCATTTCCTGTGAACAAAGTAAGTAAATTAATTGAGAGTGGATTATTTCCTCCAGAAATGTAATCATCAAGAAAATCAACTCTATTTAATAATTGAATAAGAATTAAGCCTAGGAACGGAAGACTGTAAAATAATCCTTGAAGGGTGTTTATTTTATAAAATCCAACTGTGGTTCCTCTGGCAGTATCGGCAACTACACACTCAATTTCATCAAGTCCCAATCGCTTACCACCTTTGATGATCGCTCTTCCATTTTGATATCTAATGAAATGTCTAAATCCAAATAATTCATAGAATTTTTTGACTTTGTTAGTTATTCTCCTAACTTGAATTGATGCCTCAATCATTGTTATTTTCCTCCTCGTCAATTATCGAGCTTTTTGCCTTTCGACTCGATCGAAGTAATTTTGATATTGAATAATAAAAGCCAGGAATGAGTAATACAGTGACTATTATTGCATATAACGGTAGAAATTTGGAGAAGAACGAACTTGGGGGAAATCCATAAAGGTTGACTAGAGGGACAAGTTTATCTCGATCTACAAGGATTGTTCCCTCATCAGGAAACCTTATCACGTGAAGTCGTACTTGTCTGTTAAATGATGTACCTACAAGCATTGTAATATTAATAAAAAATTGATCAGCAAGGTCTGGAGGGAATAGTGTTTGGTTCAAATATGCTGTTTGATTTGTCTCTGATAAGATGAATTCGGGTGTGGTAGAAGCTGTATCCACTTGAGCATCGATTCCCTCGATATTCCCAATAATATCAAAAGTAATCACATCAACATAAATCCTACTAATATTTGTTGGAAGAAGGGTTTTAGTTAGATTTAATTCTACCACTTGTCGTTTTCCTTCCGGCCAAACCAATTTTCCGCTAGCTTGCCCCTCTAATTCAAACCCCTCATCTGGTGTGATCGTCACAATGTCCCCAATAACTTGGGATTGCACATTGACAATATTGGTAGTTCCCAAAAGTACAATGAATATGAAAATTAATTTTATCTTCTTCATAATTAATCCCTCATTTATCGAGCAAAGAAATCATCATATCAACTTCCTTCGCATAATCAAATAGCATTCCGTAATTAACATCTTCTTCAACTATCTCCATCTCTTCACCTTGAGAAAATAAATTAAGTATTGAAACTTCGTCTAAACCAGGTTTCAATTTCTTTAATTCTGCAACCAATTCTGAATCGGAAAAGATGAGTGTATCTTTATTCACTAAATTAGCAACATATGTTTTTAATCTCCAGTAATGACCAATAAAACTCTCACGGTATCGTTTGTTATCTTTTTGGGTTGCAAGAGTTAACGCAATAATATGCGCATCCTCTACAAATATCTGCTCTTCTTGCTTTTTCTCATACTCATCAATTTTCTTTTTGTATCTATTTCTAAATACCCAGTAAGCAATAAAGAATGAAATTAGAGGTGCTATTAGCCCTAATAATGAAAATAGTAGGATTTCTGAACTAGCTACTTCTAGCAAGCTATCGATATCTTGATTCTTTGCTTTTACCGTTTGAAAATCGGTATTCAGATTTTCCAAAGCCTCGAGTATATCTACAAATGAGAAGGTTACTTGGGTCTCAAATACATCGTGAAATGCATCCATCAATCGATTTTCATCTGAAAATGTAATATTCCAACGTCCATCGATTGTGGTGGAAATCTTCATTTCTATGTTTGGGTCCAATGCCGGAGTTGGAGATGCACTATACAAATATGCCCCATCTGGTAATATGACAGTATAAGTCATATCTACTCGAAAATACTGTTCTTCAATTGTTTGTAAATTTCCAGGTTTGAAAAATTCAACCCAAAAACGATCTAGGTAAATAAGGATTTGAGAGTAGTTATATGCCTTATATGATCTTTCAATTACATATGTAAACGTCATTGAAGGGTTGGTTACCTTATAGCGGAACCCTTCGGGATCCGGCTCATAAATCAATTCATTATTTTGATCATCCACAACTTCAAATGATTCTACTTCTGAAACATTGGTATATACAAATATCACACTGCGTTCAGTTGGAAGGGTGATTGTGACTGTTTCAGTTAAACTAAATGCATCATGCAACACATATTCACCTTTCCAAATAACGTTTTCATTGTCTATTTGAGCATTAATCATTGTAGGCGCAAATAAACTGGGAAGCAGAATGAAGCCAGTTAATAGCAATGATTTTGTTGGAATTTTTTGGCTTCCTTCTTTCTCTATATCTTGCACGGATCTTCTTGGCAGTTCTTTCGCCTTTTGTAAATCAGTTTCAAATTTCTTTCGTGCCATTAAATATGCCAATAGAATACTAAATATTGACGCCAATAGTGCGAGAGTTGCAATAACTACGAAAGAAGTGTTGAGTAAGTCTAATCTACTTTGTTCATCTTCTAGACGTTGATTCTCAACTTGGTTTTGATACACCTGTTCTGTAAATTTTAAATAAATATCATCGAAAGCGTAGGTAACTTCTATTGTTAACGGATCATGTTTACTATCTAATGCTCTGTGTTTATATTCCCACGTTAACTGAAAACGAACGCCTTCTTCTGTTTGGATTCTTTCCAGGACTGGTAAACCATCCTCGATGGGTGCAAAACTAACAATCCCTGCCCCAACAGGTAGAGTAATTGTATTCTTGTAGTCAACTTTAGCGTAGACATTTTCTCCATCTACTTCAATTGAGAAATCAACTGATTGAGAATTGAAAATGACTATGAACCCTGTATCATCAATTATATCTGGATCATAATATGCGGTGATTTCATAGGTAAAGGATCTAGAACCTGGAACAACTAAATATCTATCACTTAATACAGTGACGCAATCTGTTCCAGTTGGAATTAATTGTTCACCTGATCTTCTAACACAAGTATTGTCTATCGTAAATTGTTTACCAGATTCATAATCCCAGAACTGATCTTTTATGACGTCTGATGTATTCA
Organism: Candidatus Heimdallarchaeota archaeon; assembly: GCA_021399405.1. The sequence goes on from JAAFKL010000442.1 coordinate 17,714, forward strand.
CAAAGAAATTTAACATAGATCCACCTAGTTGTTCCCAATAAACCAAGCCCCTAAATTGAACAATAGGTCTTTCATCCCCTTCTGCTCTCTCATACTCTGCTTCTTCTATAATGAATACATCTGTGGGGCTGGATGGAACAATAGGTTCATCATTGTTTATTTGACCACTTGAATGCTGAAGTTGGATCAAATGTAACCCCGAGAATGTTAACAAGAAAGTGATGATCCCTAATTTAAGATACTTCATCATAAAACCTCAAAATCAATATTCGTCGAACTCCATAATTGTGAAAACTGCCCAGGATCTCAAATTATCACAACCGATTAAATTGATGGAATTTCCACATTTTTCAATACTCTTGCAATAATTGCCTCTGAGTCAATTCCTTCAAATTCCCATTCAGGGCTTACAGATACTCTATGTCTTAGGATATCTGGTGCAACTCGTTGGATATCTCCAGGATTAACATAATCGCGGCCCTGCATCAATGCGTGTGCTTTAGCTCCAATTGCTAACCATAATGAAGCTCTGGGTGAAGCTCCGAGTGTAACTTCTTCACTTTCTCGTGTAGTTGCTGATAATCGAACTATATATCTCATTAGCTCTTTTGTAAGGGTTATTTTCTCTCGAACAATTTTTTGAATATTAAGAATTTCTTGTTGATTGATAATGGATTTCAATTTATTGAGAAGATCATATGGGTCTTCTCCCGATGTGAATCTATCAACAATTTCTACTTCTTCATCCTCAGAGGGATAATCTACAATTATCTTAAACATAAATCGATCAACTTGAGCTTCAGGAAGTGGGTATGTCCCTTCTTGTTCAATTGGATTTTGTGTTGCTAATACTAGAAATGGGAGTGGCAACTGGTACACTTTGCTTTCTAATGATACTTGCTTCTCTTGCATGGATTCAAGCATCGCAGCTTGAGTTTTGGGAGGGGCTCGATTTATTTCATCAGCTAATAATAAATTGGTAAAGATTGGTCCTTTTGTAAACTTGAATGAACCATCTCCTGGCTGATAAATACTAACACCAGTAATATCTGAAGGCATAAGATCGGGTGTAAATTGAACTCTAGTAAACTCTAAATCAAATACTTTCCCTAACGCTCTAACAAGAAGAGTTTTAGCAAGACCTGGTGCTCCTTCCATCAAGATGTGTCCATCACACATGAATGAAATTAAGAGTGATTCAATTACTTCATTTTGACCCACAACTACTTTGGCTATTTCTTCTTTAGCTTTTAGAAGCTTACTGGATATCTGATCAATTGTAAGATCTCCTCCCTTTCCCTTGCGTGAACTCACATCTTGAATTAGTACATCAGTAGATATGAACCCTTTCGTAGTTTTAATTAAATAATGATTTTTTTCCTTCCAAAAACCGAGACTAGTTTTATCATCTCAAAGCAACAAAGAAACTTTCTCCTAAGATTGCTGCCATCGTGATTCCAAAAGAAAGTAAAAATAATAATAAAGTACGATATTTACCAACTGCAGACATTTCCTCATTATATCTTCCAAATCTTGGACTAACATTAGTCAAAGCTAATCCCCCGAGATAAGCTGCAACAAGACGGGTAAGAATTGTGAGATTGACATCATTAGTATAAAAATAGGCCCAGAGGAAAACAGCTCCAAGTGCTAATGCAATGAATGTTGACTTGAATAGAGTTTTTGGTCTCACGTATTGTCCGATATATACCGCGCTTGGTACTTGTTGATAGTTAAGCCCCATTTTTGTATTTTCCATTATGTAAACATTCTTCGGGACTGTGGAAGTTTCCTTATCAATCGTGGTTCTGAAATTTAATGATGTCAAGAAAAACGAAGATAATACTAGCGAAACTGTATAATCAAATGTATCCGCATGAATTATATGATTAACACCTTTTTGCTGAAAGATCTTTTTATCGGCACCTGTAAGTATTATCACAATAAGTAGATAAACAGGGAGTGGAAGTATCAAGTCTATAAGTCCTGGAAACCTATTGTAAATGAGTAAGTATCTGAGAAGATGTGAAAAATAACCCATCAATCCCATCAACAAAACTAATCTAATCTCATTATTTGGAAATAAAGGTTCCCTTACCTCATTTATTTCACGTGGAGTTATGAAATCTTTAGGAATTTCAGGAGGAACATAGTTAGGTGGATATTGACCTGGGAAGCCCCCAGGATCTGTTGTTTGGAAACCTTGATTTGGATCAGTTATGTAACTCGGAGATTGAATTACTTGACTGGGAGGTGACACCTTTGTTTCATCTGTCTCACGGATTTGTGTCCCACATTTTGAACAAAAATTTATATCAGGCTTAACTGGGTTTCCACAATTTTTGCAGAACCTAGCAACACTATTTTGTGTTTCACCCTGATCCATATGCTGAATATATCTCCATACAATTTTAATACACCGAAAGTGTTATTTTTGAATATTTAATTTACATGGTTAAATTTACATATACACTGAGCAGATAATTAATAATTGTCTTCAGTACTTTATATACCGGGGTGACAAATGATATAAGCTGCAGTCTAAAGATTGCACATTGTACTTACTATCTTTAGCAATATAGGTGTAAGAGGGCTAGGTAAGCATCTACCTGTCATTTCTTCTTTAGAAGATTTACGGAAAAGCGAGAAACGTACCGAAAAACCATATTGGCTGTCCTACCCTGTTTTTAAAAAGCAGGAACGCTGGTACTCAGTTCACGGACTGAAAATGATCTACCAGTGAGACCTGTCCCAAATAAAATGCTAGTACTGTCCCAAATGGTTGAGTTCCAAATATCAATCACAATTCGCGCC
>JAAFKL010000443.1 GCA_021399405.1 Candidatus Heimdallarchaeota archaeon
TCTACTGGATGGCCGTGTCCCACAATTAAATGTTTAAAATCATAATTGTTTAATTTCTTGATAGATTGTCTATGTTCATATGGGTTCAACGTAAACATGTCTGGCATAGGGGTTAATCCTTCAGAATCATTTCGTAAAGCATCTCCTGCAATTAGTAACTCTAATTCCGTGTCGAGTAATGATATGTGCCCTGGAGTATGCCCCGGAGTATGAATTACAAGGAATCCATCATATATTTGACCATCTTTGAGAAGATTATCAATAGGTGTTCCTGGGTGGTGTTGTGATTCTGGACCTGGAGGTCCATTATAAATTTTCTTTTTCGAAATATAATCTGCTTCTAGTTCGTGTGCAGCAATAGTTGCGTTTGACATGTCCTTGAGATGAGCTAGACCTCCAACATGATCTGGATGTGTATGTGTAATGATAATACTTTCAATATCAGTTGCTTTGTAACCCGTTTTTTCAATTTCAGCTATTAGATCTATTGCATCTGGTTGGGTCCCAGTATCAATTAAAATGAGCCTATTTGATGTTATTAACGCACAATGACCATTGACATCAAGTGAATAACTTGAACTCCCGATTTTTTCCATATGATCATATAAGTAATTAACTATTAAAATTGAATCCGCAAAATGCTATTGTTTCGACATATCTTTTCAAAGATTACTTGAGTAAATTACGCAATTGACGGTTTAAATCTTTGTCTACCTTAAAAGTGAAATTTTCTCCACTATCTACTTTTCTAATTGAAACTTGATTTTGTTCTATATCCTTTGGACCTGCTAATAAAACAAGTTTGCAATTATTCTCATCTGCAAATTGAAAATGTCTTTTCAGCCTCCAAGAAAAAGGATTACAGATTATTTTGAAATGTTTACGCAGTTTACTACGCATTTGAAGAATGAATGGTATTGATTCTTCTTTGATTGGTGCTAGGTATAATTCATAATTTTCACTCTCACTGATAATTACATTATTTAATTTGGCTAATTCTAATAAAACTAACTCTCCCATTCCGAAACCTACACCTGAGAGGGCTGAACCACCGATATCTGATACTAGATCATCATATCTCCCACCTCCTAAAATTGCTCTTACAATTTCTCCAGTCGAATCAAATGCTTCGAACACAACTCCAGTATAGTAATCAAGCCCTCTTGCTAGACTCGCGTCAAAGATTATTGTATTTCCTACTCCAAAAGCTTCAAGATATCTTCCCAATTTCTCTAATTTTGAAATTATGGACTCACATTCTGGTGGTAAGTCTATTTCCTTTATTTCGGCGATGAATTCAGACGGTGAATTTCTAATATTAGTTAAAGAATAAAGTCGCTGTGCTTGTTCTTCGTTTAATCCTTTTGCAACAAATTCGTTAATCATAACTTCCTCTGAAATTTCATTTTCTTCATCTAATAAATCATGAAGTTCTGTGCTTTCCTTAAGTAATTTCTCTTTGAACTCACTTGATGAGATAAGTATCCTCCGATATAATAAACTGAGATCATTCGCTTCTCTTTCAGTTTTACCTTGTTTAGTTAGAATACTGCCTACTTCATTTTGAATTAGTGATAATCTTTTGTCAATTACTGGAATTAATAGTTGAGGATCAACATCTGATATTCCTTTAATAAATGAATTCAGTAATTCTCGATGGTTTATTATCATATCAAATTTTTCATCAGCAAGTCCTACCTCTCTAATTATATCAACTGCTATAGCGATGACCTCCGCATCTGCAGAAATTTCATCTTCACCAAGAATATCTACGTTTAATTGCCAAAATTCTCGTTCCCTTCCTTTTTGTACCGTTTCATCTCTGAATAATCGGGGAATTGAGAACCATCTTATCGGTCGTTTATACCTCTGCTGCTCTTTAGCAAGCATTCGAGCCAGAGTTGGAGTTTGTTCTGGTCTCAGAAGAAGCCGATTATCACTTCGGTCCGTCAAAATAAAAATTTCCTTCATTAAATCCGTACCAGACTTTGCTTCAATTAACTCAACTCTTTCTAATGATGGACCTTCATACTCTGTATATCCATATTCAGTTGATATTTTTTTCATAGCCGAAAGTATCAAGTTAAGTTCTTTCCAGTATTCGGGATAGTAATCTCGAAATCCTTGCAAACCAATAAGTAGGTCTATCTTACTCACTAAATAATATTTTGATTCTTTGTTTATATGATTAAAGATAGATTGTAGAAATATTAGGTATACAAAGGGTAAATATTACATTTAATTCGATCTTTAATCACATAATTGTAATAAAATCGTTAAGATTTTTTAGTCAAGTATTTTTACTAAATCTAGATCAATTGGAAATATTAAAAGTAGTAATCCTAATTTTGACTCCCTACCTACTGTTTGGATTAGCATATGTCGCAAATTATTATAATAAACCCAGTTGGTTTATCCGAAAGTTAATTCATACATTTGGGTTAATATTAGTAGGTATCTATGGTTCTTTTCTCAACACCATCGAGGAAGTTCTATATGTTTTAACAATTTTTCTAGTTATTCTTGCAATACTATCTTTGATACCTCAGATTCAGTTATTCCAGTCACTTATTAGGATGGGTACTCGAGAGGGTCAAAGACAATCGGAATCGATTATTAATTCTGCATTGACATCAATCTCAATACTCACTTTAATGGTAGTAGCCTTCTTTGGGTCCCGACATTACTTTCTAGCCGGCGTGTTGTCGGTCGCACTTGGTGATGGACTAGGTGAGTTTATTGGCAAACCATATGGTAAACACAAATATAAATTATTATCACAAAAGTCTTTTGAAGGCTCATTTGGTGTATTTGTTGGGACATTAATTGGATGTCTTTTGGCATTTGTTAGTTTTGATATCCATCTCGGATCCATTGAAACAATTTTAATCATAATATTTGTATCAATAGTAGCCACCTTAATTGAAGCATTTTCAATTTCATTTCTTGATAATGTTTTAATGCCATGGGCTGTAGCAGGTCTTCTATGGGTTATGATCTAATTATCTTCGTCATTTCTCTAATTTCTAACTATTTAGTGATTCGTTCAATAAAATATAACACGGTTTTTGATCTTTAATACCTATTTTCAATTGTGTTTTGGCGAAAGAAGGAAAAAGCTGTTGATTATCAACTTCCTCAGACTGATGAATTAGAACAGTGGGTGTCTGTACTAATTTCCTCGTTCAACCTAAAAAAGGGCGAATTCACATTTCTCCCTGCATACGGTGGGACTATTTTATTTGTGAAAGATCAAGGTCTATCTTGGTTACCATACGAGGAGATCAGAGACATAATGGGGAAAATGGATAAAACACAATTAGCAGAAAACACGGCTCTGGTTGGTGGCTTAGCTGTTGCAACAGCTGCACATGTAGTATTATTGCCAATTGTTTTGTTACGTGTTGGTTTGAAAGGAACATATAGAACACTCGTGAAGCCACCACCTGTAGTGTCTGTATCAATTCTAAAATCATTAATCGAGAATGTAGTGATTGATAGAGAGCAGGGAATTTCCAAAAAAATATTGAAAACCTTTGAAAAAAATCCATATTTATCTGCTGAAGATGAAGACGATTATGTTTATCGATTAAGTATCGAAAGGAAGTTTTTCACCAAATATTATGATCAAAAAGTGTCTCATAAATATGTAAAAGGAATCAAAAATTTTCTAACTCGTTCAATCGATCTTGAATTCATTGTTCCTGCCCAAGCTGATGTATCCACATTTATTAAAATTCTACAATCTGATGGAATTAATGTCGAGGTAAAATATGATGAAAATCTCGAGGAACTTAAAGAAAACCAATGATTAAGTCTACTTGTTTCCAGAAATCGGGTCTACTTGTGAAATTATCGAGCACAACATCCAACAAAGAGACATCACTGCGTAATTGATCAGCAAATGAATCTGGCCAAGCAGCAATAATATGGACTCCACCAGTGTCTAACGCTCCAAGAAGTAATCCAACTCGTTGTGAATTTTCTTTAACAATTCCAAGCAATGCCCAGATTGCATGTCCTGTCATATCTTCACCCTTATCCGAAACAATCTTCTTTAAATTACGAAATACCGAATAATTATCAGATGATCTTGATAGATTTATGATCCGATCAATGAAAGTGCGCTCGATTGTTGGTTCTCCTATAATATTTGAAGTATCAAGAAATACTAAGTCTATATCGTCATCTAAGTCATCGGTACTTCCTTCAAGAGTTAACTTCCATGCAAGATCTTGATTGACCATTATCCATAAGCCATATTGATTTCTTTTTATTTTTTGGCAGAATGTCTGTCTAAATATTCAATTATGTATCACGAAATGACTATCGAAAATGTACTCATATATTTACTTTAAGAGTATTGTTTTTTTTTGTTAAAATGTGAATTGGCCTAATAATTCCTATTTTTATGGTTTTAGGCTGATGTTGCCCATTTTACCTTCAGTGATAATTTTTGGAATCATTTTTGGTATAACTGGTTTCACGAGTGATTTACCATTGTATTTAGTTTCAAGTATGAGCTACATAATTTTCGCTGGTTCTTCGCAATTTTTAATATTGATTCTACTTAGTGATAATGATCCGATAATTGCGATCCTTATTGCTGGGATATTGATAAATTTACGTCATGTGTTTTATGGTGCTGCATTAAACAAAGAATTCCAAGGAATGGGAAAAAAGAAAATTCTAGCTGCATATCTTCTTACAGATGAGGCTTATTTAATCTCAACCTTTGCTAAGAAGTCAGATAAGGCTCCCAATGATGTTAAAATAATTGACGTAGTAATTGGTGGAGGTGGGTTGCTATGGCTATCTTGGAATATTTCAACGATTATTGGGTATTTCATTGGTCAGCGAACCAATGTCTTTGAAGGGATTCCAACTGATTTTATTGTTGCGGGGACATTTTTAGGATATCTCATACTTCAATGGGAACAATCACCACGTGAACGTCGATTTATTTTGATTATTATTCTCCTCTCATTTAGCTTAAGTTTTGTCTTGAAAGGGGTGTATTTGTTATTTTTCACTTTGACTTTAGGCATGATTTTTGCTCAAATTTTCTTCCCGATCTATAACATAGATTCAGTAACGGAGACTGACTGATACATGTATGATCATTTTGAATTATTAATCATGTTTTTTTTACTTGGAATTTCCACCTTCGGGATGCGATCTCTGTTTCTTGTTCACTTTCCTCAAAAACTTAATAATGAACAAATAAGGAAAGGGTTGGAAAGTGTTCCAAGCTCTTTGTTAGTGGCTTTAGTTATTCCTTACACCTTTTTTATTGAAACAGATGTTGATTTTATTAGACTTGAAGTTTTTGTATTATTGGTCGTAATGGTAATAATTAAATTTCTTAAAACACCTGGTCTGAGTCTTGTCATTGCACTTAGTTTACTATTACTCTTCGAAGGATTACTAAAATGAAAATTTAACAATATTGAAGAAAACGGTCCACCAAAAGAGATAATGAAAGAAGCCAATGAAAATCCCGTGCCGGAAAATACGTTTATCATTCATTTCTGATAAATCATACTTGTATTTTACCCAGTAAGTTAAACCTAAAGTTGCTAGAAACCAAACAAAAAAGCCTAATCTTCCACTTGTAATCCCATCAATAGTATCTGGATAGAATAATCCGCTGATGAAACCCATAGTCATAGCTGCGGTTATCGTTCCTAATAATTTGACCAAGTAAGCTTTTTCCGCATCTTTCATCTTGGAAAAATTGAAAATTCCTTGTGTCTTACTTATTGACATATCCTGTCCCTATGAACTTGTACAATTTTCTATTAATTAATCTCTTTTGATATACACGAAGAAAAAGTCAAACCAACTTTTTCAATTAACACATTGTAAACTACTTTGATGGGATATTTACTATTGAAAATTAAGGTGTCTCAACTATTAACCTAACATTATTTGGTGTGGTAACAACGATTGGTGTTGCTGAAGGTAATCCTCCTGGTAAAGTATATGCTCCATTTGCATTATCTATAGTCCCAACAGTATCAACAGTTGCTCCGCTCAGATACGTGGTGATCCCATTAACCGTTTTAGATAACGTAAGAGTAGTTCCTACAAGATTCACATCATATTGAATAGCAAAATCTAATGATTGTATTATTGAATTACCTGATGATGATTGAATTTGTATTGAAAACAGAGCTAGGATACTTGCAGTCGCGTCTTGAAGCGTTGTTGTGGGAGGTGTATATGTGGCTGGACCATCCAAATCTATTGATGCAATCAAACCTCTCCCAAGAAGGTAATTTTCAACACCTACAAGTTCATTATTGATCTGTGGTGCATAATTTCCAAGCAATGCACCAGCTTGTGTATTAATTGCGATTTGAACATTCAATATTTGTTCTATTGAATCTACTGTATTATCCCAAGCTTCAAAGGTCTCATCTACATCAGGTGCTGGTTCTAAATATTGAGCTCGTTGGATATCCAGTAGTATTGTTGAGACCGCAAAAATAAATGTAATTGACAATATTGTCAAAAGTAGAAAGATCTGTCCTCTGCGATTCATTATTGCACCTCAAACCAAATTGTTAATTGGACCCTGAATTGATCAAATATTCCATTAAAACCAGGTATATAAATTTCACTGAAACTAATATCTGATCCAGAAGGTGTGTAGGATTCAAAATTAATAATATCTATTTGATCCCACTGATTTAACGAAGAATTGAATCGATAAGTGAAAATTTTAAAATCCGCAAGTATTGGAATTGCAGATCTGATTGTATCATGAATATCAATCTTAGTTTGATTATTTGCATCTAATCTTGATTCACCTAATGTGTAATAAGAATAATTCGCATGATCCAAATATTGGTAAAGATCACCAGTTTCTTGTAATAATTCAAGAGAATTTGTTCCAATTTCAGCAAGATTATTGGAAGTTGGTGGTGGCGAAAGTTGTTGATTTGAGAAGAGAATAGTTACTAATGCGAATAACACGGTAAGTGCAACTATCATTTCCATCAAGAAAAGCTGACCCCTTCGATATCTTTGACTTATCTGCATAATTTCACTCCCAAATTGTAATTACTACATTCAACAAAATACCCCTCACCATGATTGAAATAAATCGAGACGAAGAATCAGATGAAGGTATTTTTACAGGTTCTATAACTTCTGAAATTGAACCATCTAAACTCAAAGGAAAATCTACATATGCCAAAAATCCATTACCTCCTAAATCTAATCCAGTTGCCAGAAATAAAACAGATCCCGAAGTAGGAATTGTTGTTGCATCATTTACCCACATATTCGAGATTGGAGAAGTTAATGGTTGTAAAGTATAATTGTCTTGGCCTGGATTTACTGGAAACATTGTAATAATGTTGATAGTAGAAGTATTTGGTGTGGGTAATTCGGCAGTAATGTTTACTGCGTTTCCGTTAACAAAATTGGTTGTATTCTGAATACTTATCCTACCTTTGGTTGGAACAGATACACCATTTTGTATATTACTAATATCGATATCTTCTGAATTATGTCCAAATCGAGCTATCACACCTACAAAATAATTTTCATTTGCAAGAGCTACACTGCCTTGTACCAAAAAGGAGCCATTAGAATCAGATGTCGTATAATTTTCTTGAACAGATCCATCTGGAGCAACAATATAAATCCAAATCTTAACTCCAAATAATGGCTTTTCAGATTTTGAGGCAGTACCTTCAACTCTATATAAATCTGATATGGCAGTAGCTGAGGTGATCTTAACATCAATCGGGTTTGTGATCTCTAACCGTAAGTCTTTTGATAGGTTAAGGCCTTTTTGAGCCAATAAATAATCGATTTCTAAATCAGATATACTATTATTCGATAATCTTCCTACCTTGTACGGATCAATTGATCCAGCTGTTGATAGACCTAGAATCCAATTTTGATCTGCGTTTAGAATAGCGCTCGATGTAGCAGCCCAATTTTCAGTTCCTTGTCCATAACCTGTATTTAATACAAGTTGACTGGCTAAACTATCAACAAATTCCAATCTTTCTTCGAAGTCAACTTGACTCCTATTTCCATCAATGAAAGTATTTGTCAAAAGCAAAATTTGACCAATCGTTAGGCTAAATATTATAATTGAAAGACTAAAATCGATTCCTCTAATTTGAGCCTTTCTAGACCTGAACAATTGAAACATAAACTAACCTGATTTTTCAAAAACAGTTTCCTCAAGTAGGGATTTAACATCTGCAAGGGTTGATTCTAATTTTACCATTTCTAGGCCAGATTGGAAAAGTGCAGTAACTCGAGAAATTGTTTCTTGTGCTTCTTTTATCCTCTCTGAGGCCAATTCTTCAACTCGTTTTTCGAGTCTCTCAATTTCCTCACGAGTGATTAATTTCTTTGTTAAATCGTCCAATCGATCTTCAATCGGACCTAAATCAACATTAGCGGTAATAGGACCACTTGTGCCCTCTCCACCACCTACAGCCGCACCACCTTCAAATTTTTTCATATCGGATACGACTCGAAGTACATTAAACTTAATTTGATTAATCTCATTTACGACATTATTTAATACCGATTTTATCTCTTGAACATCGTCATCAAGTTTAGCCATACTTATTTCCCTATCCTCATTTACAAGTTTATGTCCTTTATATTTATGGTATTTCATAAGAATTTTTATTAAGTTTTGATTGAAATTAAACTCTTAGAACTTGAAAATAATTAATATCAGTTGATAGTTATTGATGGAAGGGAACCACTCATTGTATGATTTTATCCATAGACTATCTCATCAGATTGTCTTACAATCAAAAATTTGTGAAATATTAATCCAATGAGCATAAGGATAGAAGAATAGAGTACTCCAAGTTTTACGCTGCCCTTACCCATTTTTCCAGCAGTTAATCCTGAGAAAAAGGCTTGAGTAGTCAACATGTATAAAAATCCAACTTTGAAGGCTTCAAATGGGACTGCTATGAATTCCTCTCCTGTTGATGAGGTAATAGGTCGAGCTGCAAATGGAGCAAAGAAAGTAGTGAAAAGAACATAAATAACTACGGCAAATATGAGGTAAGAGATGAATACAATGTAGATATAGGGTTTGATTGCACTTTCTCTATCTTTCTTGATATCCAATAATTCTTGCACATATTCTTTAGCAGAATCAAATATTTTCTCCAATTCTCCTCCCGAACGTTCTGCTTCCAAAATTAGGATTGTTGCTTGTTTTGCCAAAGGCGTGTCTAACGCTTCTCGAAAGGATAACATTGCATCTCTAAATGGTATACCCCAGCTTACCTTGGCAGCTAATTTCTTCAATTCTTTTGTAAGCGGTCCATAATTTCTTTTAGAAGCTTCTGCAATTGCTCTTGGTAAATGCATTCCTATCCTTTGACTGTCTGCAATCTCTCGTAATAGATTTGGTAGGTTGTTATCAATCCCAGTTAATCTTCTTCCTTCTCGTTCGTATATTAATAACGCGGGTAAACCTAATAAGATTACAAAAGACATAACAATCCATTCGTGTAGGCTTATATCTATCGAATCTGGTAAAAATCCTCGCTCATTTGCAGGTTTTTGATAACTTGCGATTCCAAAGATGGGTTGTAGAGTACGATTTTCAGCATTTGCCCCCTCTCCAACAACTATAGTTACTTGATCATCAAAATCAGAGGTTTGTTCATAATCTGCAGTATAATCTAATATTCCAATTGTGATAAAAGATAATGCAAGACCTATGGCTAATAGCCATATTAATCCACTTTGACCAAGGCCTTTTCTTTGTCCTTTTAATTTCTTGTAAAACAAATCTTCTTTTTCTGCCATCTTTATCACTCCATTATTCTACGGGTTGCGATCCATCAACCATTATCATAATCATCATTTGCATGATGGGGATTATCATCAGGGCGACAGCGAGGATGATAGTCATTAACTGAGTATGGGTCATTGTTCCTTGAAGTGCAACCATTGCTATCAAGACGACGCCGAAAGTGGGTGTTACAATACATGCTACAAGGAATAATTCTGCAAATAAACCCAACAATTCGATAAATGATTTTTCTGTTTGTATTTTGTCCCTCATCAATGTCTTTGATGCGTTTTCAAAATATGCTTGTAAATCTCCTCCAGAAGTATTTGTTGCATTGATTCCTTCTACGAAAGTCGCATACTTAGGAGATGGAGATCTTCTTGCTGCATTCTCAAGTGCTCTTATAATATCTAAACCAAATACCTTAATATCTCTAGATATTTTCTTTGCATCTTCTGAGATGAATAAACCAATTTCGTCTCGTGAAAGAGAATAGAAAATTTCATCTGGATTGACTCCTGCGGAAGACATTGCAGCCATGTAGGAAGCAGCTGTTGGTAAACTAGCATCAAACTTTCGTTTTCTTTCTCCTACTTTTGTTGAAGGAATAATTAACGCTATTACGTAAACCAATACTCCAGTTAGTATTCCCGAAATAGGAATGAAGGGAATTGGAATTGCAGGTACAAAGAACTTAAGCAAACCAACAAATATTGTAACAAGTATTGCACTTAACGCCGCTCTGAAAACAGCCATACTAAGATACATCCTAAGGCTGATATCTATACCCGCTTTACGAAGCGTTTTGCGTAATTCTTCGAAACGATCTAATCTTGGTTCAAAAAATCCACCAATATATTGGTACGCAAGTCTTTGTATAACTCTCGATCTCTGTGTCATTACAATTCTCCGCTAACTAATCTCGGAAGATAATTACCATTAAAAAACCATTTTTACGATGGTAGATCTTAATGGTGATATTTCATTGTCGAATTAACTAATTTGTATCATCAGATAAGTCCGTGAATCAGTTATTTAATTTAAAGAAGTTATTTAGGCTCAATTCGTCAAGTTTAGGCATTATATTTTCCTTGATAAATAGAGTAATATATAAAATAAGTAATTAGAGTTAAATTCGATAGAAATATATGTACTTGTTAGGGCATATTGGTGTGACACTATTTGTAGGGTACTTATTCCAAAGATTCACGAAAATTGATTATTCTAAATATTTTGTATTTCTGGCTATCGGTTCTATGCTTCCAGATATGATTGATAAGCCTATAGGGGCTTTATTTTTTGAAACCGGTCGTTGGTTAGGACATTCAATACTTGTTCTAACAACTGGGTTCGTAATATCTTGGTTTATTGTGAGAGGGAGACAGTTTCACGAATTTGATCTAACCTTAATTACCCAAATCTTGTATACTGGTAGTTTATTTCACATAATCGAAGATGTTGGTATTTCAAAAGTAGTTGTATTTTGGCCATTGTATGGGGGTTTTACTTCAGGTGAATCGAGTGATTTCCTTCAAGGTTTCAAAGATCCTTTCACAGTAATATTCGAAATCATTGGATTGATCCTCATGATAACAATGGGTATTAGTGAAAAATGGAGAAGAAGATCATGGATCATACTATTAGTACTGATCACATCTTACCTTCTACTATTCCTTACAACATATGTGTTAATAGTTGGTTTCTAAGAAGAAAAATAGAATGGGGATATTATCGCAAAAATAATAAATCTAGGAAATTCTTCCCTCTAATTCGTAAACCTAGTTGTGGAGGCAAGAAATTATGGAATTTTTACACTGACACTGTAACCCTTGCTTTAATCATAGCTGACAAAGGTTTTATACTTTAATGAGAAACATATTTTAGGATAAATCCAATGTCAGAAATACCCTCGTTCAGTGGAAGTGCAGATGCAGTTGATCAAGCTTCCGTGCCAATTCTAGAAGAAACATATCCGCTTATCCCCCCATTCGCTTATGCAGTGATTATGACTAATCCCGTATCTAAACGAGTATCATATGAAGTAACCGAGGTTCCTCTTTCTGTTGATGAGGAACGAATTTACAAATTCATAAAAGATGTTCTTGTCGAAGAGTTAAACATGGATTTTACAACCTTGTCTGATTCAGGTAAGGCACAAGAATTCCTGAAACGAGAGATCAATAATATTATTCGTACGTATGGAATTAAGTTAGAGCCACAAAGTTATGATAAAATCATCTACTACATCGATCGAGATCTAATTGGCTATGGTGTAATTCAACCTTTAATGGCTGATGGAATGATTGAAGATATCAGTTGTGATGGTGTGAACAAAGTTATCTATATCTGGCATCGTAATTTCGAATCAATTCCCACTAATATTAAATTTGGAGAAGAAGTAGATCTTGATTCTTTTGTCATAAAACTCGCTCAAAGATCAGGTAGACATATTTCAATCTCTCGACCATTGCTAGATGCAGCATTACCTGATGGTTCTCGTCTTCAGATTTCCTACGGTCGAGAAGTAACTCAATTCGGTTCAACTTTTACAATGAGAAGATTCAGAAGTGATCCATTTACAATAACTGATCTAGTATTAACTAATACGGTTGATGCTAGAATAGTATCATGGTTTTGGTTTATGATTGAGAATAGGATGAGTTTATTGATCGCAGGAGGAACTGCAGCCGGTAAAACCTCATTTCTCGGTGCTTTGGCAATGATGCTAAAACCAGATCTGAAAGTCATTTCTATAGAGGATACTGCAGAACTTAATTTAGGTTTGGAAAATTGGATTCCGTCGGTTGCCCGTGAAGGATTCGGAGATTCATCAGGTGGAGATTCTCGGGGTAAAATTTCAATGTATGACTTATTGCGAGCTGCGATGAGACAAAGGCCTGATTTCATAATAGTGGGAGAAATACGTGGTGGAGAGGCCTATACATTATTCCAGGCAATATCTACTGGACACAGTGGAATGGGAACCATTCACGGTGATTCAGTGGCAGGTGTAATTAGTAGATTAGAGTCTCAACCAATGAACGTACCAAAAACAATGTTAAAATCTCTTAATCTAATCCAAATTCTGAGAAAGATTAGGTTACCTGGTGGGAAATTTGCAAGAAGAGTTACTGATATTACGGAAATAGTGGACTTAGATCCAGTCACAAAGCAACTTATAACAAACAAAGTTTTCCAACGTGATGCAAAGAAAGATAGTTTCCAATATCTGGGTAGATCGTATTTAGTTGCTAAAATTAGAGAAACCACTGGATATACCGAGCAAGAATGTTGGGCCGAAATAGATAAAAGAGAAACAGTTATTCGATGGATGGTCAAGAAGCAGATCAAGCACTTTAGGGATGTTGGGGCAATATTTGCAGAATATTATTCTAACCCTGACAAAGTTTATGAAAAAGCTAAACGTGGATTAATGGCTTAAAAGAATCCAATTACACAAAACAAGAAATTCATTTTCCAATATCATCATATACTCCCTTAACATATTCATTTTGGGATGAGCGATGATACATTAAAAATTCAATTTGACATGAATAAAATCGCTTCTTTAAAATCAAACATACCAAATATTGAAGCCTTAGAATATCAATTCAATATTTTTGATCATATGGGTGCATATCTCGACAAATATTTAGATCTTGAAGTTGATGATATAATATTATTCATCATCTTATCAGCTAAAAATTGGCAAACAGCTCACTCGGCCCCAATGTCACATTTTATTGTTTCACTCCCTCAAGAACGCTTAGTAATGGCTGAACAATTTAAGAAGGAGGCCTTCAAGGTATTTGGAGATAATTTAGCTAATTCGAATGATTATGAGAACTTGGAAGCAGTACTTGAACATGCATTTGTGTATTATTTGAAAGAATTTGCAACACGATAAGACAATAATTCTTACTATAAATGGAATATCGATCGTTGTTATTTTCTGAGAAAATAGTTATAAGCATCAAATCATTATTTAATATTGTAAAATGGTGAGAGATCTTCTTTATCCGGATAGTTCAACTATTGCGAAATTCAATAGTAGATTTTCTGGAATTATTAAATCAATCTTTTTACTATCTTTATTATCCGCATATCCATTTGTGATAACTCACTTAGCCTGGGATCCATTTGAAGATGTAAATGAAATTTCCGAAGAACTGAATTTCAATCCATCCTTGTCATCCCAAGGGAATAGTACTACATTTATCAGTTACAACGAAAGTTTGTTCGATTTCGAGGTGGTAGCTCAGCGAGTTTGGAATGGGAGTGGATACGATAAACTGACAGTTCCTCTATTTTTTAGTAACGACGAATTGAATTTACCTCGAAACATCACATTCATTTATTATTGGATAGTACAGGAGAATCTAACCATCCAAGGTGATAGTGATGATATTAGGTTTTATATTCCTTCTTTTGGCAGCAGAGCAACAATCGTAACAGAAAGTTACCCAGAATGTGGATCTTCTATTGATATTTATATCCTATTAAACACAAATGATAATGAATTTTTTGTTGGATCTTTGCAAAATACTGTTTCATGCTGGGGTTAGCTAAGATAATCTGTTAACATTATTACGTTGAATCAGGAATATACATTCTATAATTGAACAAATTGAATAGTTTCTTTGGTTCCATCCCACGTGTATTGGATTGCTTGATTTGAGCTTGTAGATAACAATTTTACAGGACTATAAAACTCAATTTGACTACTACCATTTACTATTCCTGTGTCAAATGTACTGATGTCATTTGTATTCGATGTTGAAGATTCAGAAGAAACCAATATCACCCTACCATTGGGATCTGAATCAATCGTATCGATTCTTATTGTGTATATCTTGCCGCTGAATTGTGATAATGTGAATATAGAAACTGTAATCTCTAAAGTACTGCTTGAATCTTTCATGCTTCGACCTTGACTTATCAAATCAATCATAATTTGACCAACATCTTGAGTAAGTACCTCAAGATTACTTTCAAATGAAAGGTCTTCCGCAGTTTCCGTGTAGGAATCAAATGTAAATGAGAAAAATCCAAATGCTACTATTCCTAAGAGGAACATAGATTGATACATTATAACTTCATTTACCATGAATTACCTAATTGGGACAAGTAACTACCCATAAAAAATATCGTGATAATAAAGAGGAATCTTTCCCATCAAATACAAAATAATGAGATAATCTAAGTTTATAATTCCTAGATTAACAGAGATTTTGTACTGGAATTCTATAATTTAATATATTTTTACATACGGATTTCTATTATATGATCGATGAATTGTATTCTAACATTTAATGTACCTAGTCCCGGGACTTCAATGGAATATGGTATGTCTGTACTGGATAAATCTGTCAAACTTGCATCTCCATAATCTAAATCTGTTGTAGTTTGAATATAAAATGTTCTATCATTTGCACCTCCATTAGGGATTGAAGGTGCCCAATTATACGTTGTCACATTAGTCCCTTTGTATTCAGCTTCGATTGATGCAAAATTGATTGATGTCTCCAAATTTCCTATAAAATCGAATTTCACTCTTTGTATCACAATTGTTGCATTTACATCTAAATTTTGATTAGAAATTATTTTGGAAATTGAAATTATATTTCGATACGAAAGTACGGTATAAACAAACGAATCATCGAATCGACTCTGATTGAGGATAGTCCAACCTATTGAAGCCCTATCTGTTGGGTTAATGTAAAATTTATTTTGGACCCCACTTCCAATTAAATATTGATTTGTGTTTTCCGATAATATATCATTTGTCAATTTCTGCCTAATTATTAGTCTACTATAGGTTTCATTGATCCAATTAGGGCTTTCTAGTGTATCTGGAATCCTTGAGTCAAAATTTGTTTGTCCCTGTGGATTAACCTCACGGTATCTCATCTGAATCGATGTAGTTGATGAAATATCTCCAAATAGAAAACTTGTACTTCCTAAGTCAAGAGTGTATAATAATTTGCTTGTAAATCCGTTCAACATCATCTCTCGAAAATTTGCATCTATGATAATTAAATTAGATGAGTTTGTTTCCAGATCTAATTGATCATTAAGATCCTCTAGATTGGGGAAAATAATTCCCAAGGAAATACCAATTCCTGTGATGATCATTGCCATCAGAAAAATTGAAGTAATTACTGGAGATAAACCCCGTCTTGATTTCATTCGACGGAACATTGACTATTTGAAAAATAATACTCAACTCTATAAACTGTCGCATGGACAAAGTTAAGTAATTAACAAAATCTCTAATACTCTATGATATTGGCAAATATTATGTTTTCCATCATAAAAACATGTTCATGAGTATTGGTCATGTGGCAAAATTATCTAATTATATTAATTGTACATATTGTACTTACAGAGATAGAATGGCGCGATTTGGAACTGAATTATTGAAGCATTTATGTTCAATTTACAATGTGCAGTCTGTGAAACCACAAATTAAAGAAATCTCTGAGCGGGATAAGTTTGCACACGGTTGCACATTCAATTATTGATATGCTCATCTCTTTTTCCAGTAAATTGTACATGTCAGGAAAAGGAAGAATCAGCCAGATTCAAACTCTCACATGGGTTTAAATAGGATTCATAAGTATCTAATTCATGGTGATGCGAACTTATACCACAGGTCTATCTCTCAAACATTTTGCGCAAAATGAGAGGGGATCTGTTAAAAAGAGGTTAGCTGCCATAGTCCAACAATTAAGCGATGTGAATACAAAACATTGTCAAAAACATGCACATGAAGTGGTTAACCATCTTATTGATCAGGATATTGATAATCACTGCATCATGGACCCACTACCTGAAATAAATGGTGGTAAAGGTAAGTATGGTGTCAATGAGTTGATGAAGAAAATTGGTACTGCGAAGAATCATCTTCACAGTGGATATCATCACTTACTTACCTCATCAAAAGGATATATTGATCGAGTGAATAAAGTCAGAGATATATTTGAGTTCATGGAAAATAATCCTAGAGAATTCATCTCATGGATACTTTGGCAGAGATCTACCTATGTTAACAGAATATTTGTCAAAAAATGGAATGTGAAGTTCTGGTATGTGGATAATCTCATGCGAGGGGTCCACAATACCTATTTTACATCAATTAAACTACCATGTTTTGTAAGAAATCCCTCTGAAAAGGAGTTTCTAGATGCTATTGATCTGATTCTCTCTGGATTTGGAGATGATTTGACAGATAGACAAAATGCATTTATTAATAAGTTAAATAAATTGAAAAAAGGCAAGGCATTGGATCCAATCGATTTAACTTTTATTCCCACCGGTTGGAAACATCTGAAGATGTGGGTTGATAATTTAGATCTTCATCGTAGCTGGATGCCGGTATTACGTACTATACTTTCGCAAGTCTACCTCTTGGATTACAAGAGGATGATTAGTAAAATACAAACTGCAAAAGTAACAGAACTACTGAGAA
>JAAFKL010000444.1 GCA_021399405.1 Candidatus Heimdallarchaeota archaeon
CAAATGTAATTTAGCCTGCGAGTTGTAAGATTAATATGAGGGATGATATTGATCAAGTAAAGTTCGTAGTAGTTGATCTTAAAATGGCGTATGACTGCCACTTACAAATTTACTCTTCTGGAAAAGGGTATTTTCGCGGGCTATTTACCATTAATTGATAGTTTTTTTTCGAATATCTTTCTTTTTATAAAATTAAATAATTAGATATTAATACCTTCTATACATTATTAATTCATCATCTAATATGTGATTTAGCCATGGAAGATCAAGTCTTTTATTTAAACAGTAAACCATGGATACCAAACGATAATACTTCTGTTGGTAAAAGCAAGGTATTGTTAGACTCATCAATGACTAAAAGTGGCTCACTCAAACTTATGCAATTAGCTCCAAAAGAGAAATTCAACTCACACGAACATGCATATCTACATCTGATGTATTTCACTTCTGGGAACGGAATTCTTATCATCGATTCGAACGAATTTGAAATAAAGCCGGGATTAACAGCAATTGTATTACCAAATCAATGTCACACAGTTGCAAATACAGGTGATGATAATATGGAGATCATGGTTTTCGAAACATATGATCTCAATGATACTGATACCCCTTTTGTTGATTTTTAATAATAATTTTTGTTAACCTGAATTCAAATTGTCAAGACTAGTGTTCAAAGGCATATATGGAAAATCAGGTTTGAAATCCTTAGGGACCTGAAGCCATGAAAACAGATCAAATGCAACAAATCGTTCCCCTTGTTTCCTCAAAAATTCCTTAGGTTCTGATTCTAAATACATCATTAACATAGCAAGGTAAAGCGATGCTTTTTGGAACAATAGTGAATTCGGATTGATTTCAAAATCAGTCATGAAGTCATTAATAAATGCAGTTAATTTTCCTGATGCAGCATCATAATCATGATACGGATTATCTATTAACATGATTAACACTTCAGCAGCAAGTAAATGGTGCATTTGGAATTCTAAATTGGGTTTGGCATCTTTAATTGCTATGATACCTGGATTGATAAACGAATCTGAATTAGTAATTAAACCTAATACAACTGAATATATACCATATTGCAAACTACCAATTGGATTGTACTTAATTGCAAGTGCACCATCTAAATAATTACCAAATTTCTTCACTAACCAATGAAGCCAGATGTTTTTACTTTGCAATAGAATATCATTCGCTGCACATAACATCAGTAAATAGGATAAAAATTCCTTGAAATTGGTGAAATCACTTGATTGAATAAATAAATCTTCACTTGAGTTTGCTTCGGGGAACATTTCAAATAAAGTATTTTGTAGGTTAAGAATTGCTTCCTGTAATCTTTTCTGAATAAAATTTCCTCCTTCATCAAGTGGAGGTACATCATTTTCTTTACTTTCATGTAATTTAGGAAGCTGAGGTTCAATCTCTAAATCTCCGTCTTTAATCAATGTAAACAGACGTACAAGTACTTTACCTGCCTGTGCGACTTGTCTCCAGATTTTAGCCTCAAGTACAAAGTTAAGGAGATGAGGATGATTTGCTGGTTTTTCATTACGATTAATTTTACCCATAGTAAACATTTCATCAATTTTGGCCAAGTGTTTTTCAATCTCATCACAATTAATTTCAATCGTATTTGCAAGAAGATTCGTAATTTCTTCCACCGATTGTAATTGTATTGGTTTTCCATCTGCAGTGATTTTGAATTCCAAACCTGATAAAAGATCAGCTCGAGCCATTAATGCACTCAAAAATTGGTTTTCGTAAACATAAAAATTCAAGATATCGGTTGTAGTATCAAAAGGAACCCCATTTTCTCTCTTATCTATTCTATAGAAGGTTTCGGGGCTGAAATTCTCACTCACAAATTTGTTAATGTAAGCAAACTGATCAAGGGCTTGATCTGCCCAGGCACCAAGAGTAGACATGGGTATATCGGGTAGATTTAAAACTGGGGCTGCAAACAAGCCTGCTGTTGTGAGCATTGAATTGAATAATGTCGAGAATTCATCAAAATATCTTGGGTCATAATCATCAATCTCGATTCTTCGATGTGGAATTATTTGCATATTATTTGAGAGTACTTGAGCCATGACATTGCTAACACCAATCACTTTACTCTTAGGGTCCGCAGCAGCGGTGGAACAAAGATGATTAAGCAGAAAATTTTGGCAGATTTGGATCAGAATTGAAAATTCTTCTTTTATCAAAATCATGTCATTTGAGAGCATCATTAAGTCAGGATGTAACTCCATAATTGCATTTTGCTTATCAGTAACAGACATCCTACCATCAGAACCGAATTGTGAAACACTATCTTGTAATTGTTTAATTTTATTTCGTAGTGGAACTAATCGAGGTTCTGGTGTATTTTCGTCAACATTTTTTGAATAATCTTGAATCTCAGAAATCAATCCTCTGATATCATCCAGCGGATGCTGTGAAGTGGACCTCTCGCGATCAATATTTAATAGTGTTAGCCCAGTCATATCTTTTGCAACCCGACAAAATGATAGATTCTACATTTGAAAAATTCATTACTACTAATTAAGGAATTAGATTTCACATTATTACATTGAAATGAATCTCAAATTGAGATATGACGTACATAATTAAACGGTTAAACTACCTTTTTTGGCTATTTCTTGATAAAGAAAAGCGCTAAAACAACTCCAGAAGCTAAAACGATTGCTATAACAGATATGAATTCTTCAATTAGAAGGGAAGCAGGCTCTCCAACAGTTAATTCAAGAAAAATCGAATTTCCAATTTGTTTGTTTATTGCTCCTGCTGCTGAGTGTATGTTCTTATTATCCCATATTGCCGGCATGATAAAATAACTATCTCCCTCTTTTAGAATGATATCATAACCATTCACATCAATAGTGTTTAGTGATTTTCTAAACTCGTAGATAAGTGTTCCATCATCCTCGTTAGATTTTCCTTCGACATTGTTTTCACCCTCATTATTCAGATCTTTGAATACTAGAAAAGAGTGTGAGAACATATCGACTGCACCTGGTACATCATAATCAATTAAGACCATATCATCGGGACTATCGGTTGTTCCCATGATTGTACCATCTTTATTATTATCAAACTCAATACCAAAATAATCGTGCCTACCTGCAGCTGGATCTCGTTCAATCTCATCACCTGGTGAATTATGAGGGAAAGTCACGAGATAATACACGTCAGTTTCTGTATATATTGCTTTAAGTGTGATGTCAATTCCGTTATTCATTCGTATTATTTTTTCAAAACTACCGTCCCATTCACCTTCAGATATTATGCCATCCAAAATAGGCAATCCTTCTCCATGAGTGATTTGCACTGGTACAAATAATAAAATTACAATAAAGTATGCGAAACGTTTGTTTATTCCCACAGTATTACGCATTCTTTCAATTAAAATATCTTTTATGATATGGAAATGTTAAATTCTCACAATTTGAACTATGGTTTTCTAAGATCGATCAATTGAACCGATTTATTTTTTAATGGTTCCTTTAGCTGATTTATAGGGATAATTGTGCTCAACTCAATTCAGAATGATGATTTACAAGCCATTGTGTTGATAGGAGAAATGCGACATGGTATTCCAGTTTGGAGTTTACCATTTGATCCCAGTTTCGGCTTTACAGATGGCCAACTTCGGGCCCTTTACATGAGACTGCAAAGAGTACTTGATGGCCCAGATTTTGTTATGGGGAAAGAATACCTATTGTCAACCGGTGATAAAGTTTACATTACTGATAGGCCTATTATTGAGAGTTCAACTATATTTGCTGTTATTTTACGCGATGGTGAATTTGATGAAAAATTCATCAAGGTAATTAAAGATGTAGCAAATCGGGGTGGGGTCTACACCGCGAAGAAGTTTTACAGCGAAATTCAAGATTTATATTTACATGGAGACCAGATAAAAACTATTTCAACAGTGTTGGTCGATACACCAGATCCTTATTCTGCTCTAGAATTCCTAAAAGAAACAACAATTGAAAATGAGCCCGTAGAACAAATTGCCCGTCTCTTATCAATTATTGGTGCAAGCAAAGAACTTTCTGCCAATATCGATACCTATAATGCTACTGTCCAGATGTTATATCGATTAGAAAATAATGACCAAGCTGATGTCATGCTTGATTCAGCTTTTGTAATTGCAATACGATTTTTAGAAAATCAAGATTTTATGCATTCTACAGCATTATTTGAGAAAATCGCAGATCTTTCAGTTTCATTTGAAAGATTAGCCTTAGAAATTGCATGTAGGATAAGAACAGCAAGAGTATGTAAACTCAGGGGTTCAGACAATGCTTTTGATATTATAGACATAATGTCTCCCATCGACGACGGTAGTTTAGAAGCGGCATCACAAGATGATCGAGAAGAATATTACTGTTTACAAGGATGGGCGTTCTACCTGCTAAGTGATTATTCCACAGCTGAAGAACTCTATATGATGGCAATTATGATTGCAGAAACAGCAACCTTTCCATCTATGAACAAAGCTGAAGCACATTGGTTTATCGGTCGTAGAGCTTCTGAAAATTATAGTCCTGAAGTTGCAACTCGGGAACTAATTACTGCCTCTTCAATTGCAATACGAAATGGGAATGAGGATATTAGTACTCTTTATTCACATCTTGCTGCCAAACAAGAACTTAAGTGGTCACATATGCTTGCAAGTGCAGCAGTTATCTCGCGATTGGAAAATGACTTATCTAGTTCAGAATATCAATCATGGCTGGCGTTAAGTCGACTGATAAAAGCATACACTCATGCAGATAAACGTCATCGACATACTGATATTACTGATGAAAGGGGAGAAATTATTTCTATGACAACTAGTATACTTGGTCAAATCAAAACTGAGTATGTAACCACCACAATCAAAGAAATTGTTGATAATTTGAATTTGATAGATGGAGGGGATTTAGCAAAGGATAATGAAATCGAATTATTAAAATTTCTGTCCACAAAAATATCTGCAATGATACCGCTACCTACTCCAATTATTATGCTAATTGCCAATGATGGTCGTTTAATTATAGGTGGTGAAGTTGGAGCTGAGAATTGGGATAATTCTATTTCTACAAATGATGATTTATTCTCAGGTGCTTTATCAGCTATAATGGCTATCCTTTCTGAAGTTACCTCATCCGATTCACATCTTAGAATGGTAGATGCAGGTCAAACCCAAATTATGATTGAGAAGTCAAAAGTTTGTATTGGTGCTTTATTGGTAGATCGCGATCTTAATGTCATAAGACAAGGATTGAGAAAAGTAGTTGCATTCATGGAGCAAAATTACCCTGGTTTGGAAGACTGGGATGGATATAGTCTGGAATTTGAATCAGTCAAACCATACATCGACCTAGTGTTTGAAGAAGCACTATCCACAGTTAAAAATCTGTAATTGCAACTTATTACTTATCAAAATAACCGATGAAATTGGGTCTACCCTTTATTAATTTAAATTTTTTATCCGATTCAGCTAAATTTCTAATATAGGTTCTAACAGTGGGTTGAGGAATATTAAGCAATTCAGCCAATTCAATGGACGAAAAAGTTTGATTTTGATTATGTTTCAAATAATTTGCCAGTCGATCAATTATAAATCCTGACTCTTTTTTTTCCTTTGTTTTCTCTTTATTGCTAGAATTTGTTATTTTTGGACTTATTGGTCCATAGTTAATAATATCTTGCAAATATTGTCCCCTAGAACTTGCATCTGACATGATTGTAGGATTTGAATCAACAAGTGAGATAATAAATTTTAAACTTTCAATAGTTAAATCAGTCGAAGTTATATCTAGTTTGGTTGCAATGTTTCGAACTTTATCAGTGAACTGTTGGTCCCAGCGTTGAGAAATTAATTTTTTAGTTGATTTCGACAACTTATACCTATTCTGAACTTCAAGATTGTAATTCTTTAACTTTTAGAATAATATATCTGATTAGGTGTAATAATATAGCAATCGATTCTGAATGTATCAATTTACCATGGAGAATTAATTTGTGTTGATGGAACTTTGCAAAATTTAATTTTAAAAACCTAGTTCTTTTAGCTTCTGTAATCGATTTTGACTCAATGGACAATGAAGATTCCTCCAAAAAGGAGAATGCAAGTGATACTTCTAGTTCATTAAAAAATAAAAAACCAATAAATTCAGATGATCTTAGTAAAAGAATCAGCAATTTTGGGAATAAAGTTAATGCGTTTATTGAAGAATTAAGGTCTACTGGTGAGACGGTGTTTGCCAGTGACACTAAGAAGACAAAAATTGTTGAAAATCATGATGATATTGTTGAATCCTTGTTAGAAGGACATATTGATGACGATTTGAACTTGATTGATAATAAAATCGAGGAGCATTTGGAAAATCAAATCCTAGAGTTGACTAATAAGATAACTGAATTAAATGAGGAAAATTCGAAATTAAAACAAGAAATAGTCAATTTACAGCTTGAAATTCATACGGTTGCAAAACATGCAGATAATTCGGAAACACTCACTGTAGACAATATACAAACTGAGGAGAATGTGCACGAAATCAAAGAAGTTAATATATTAAATTATTATAATCCTGAACATTGGGATCGTTTAATACAACTCAACAATGAAGATAAGTTAACTCTACGAATTTTAGAAATTCTCCAAGCAGAAGAAAAATTGCAATTAATTATTTTAGCTTTAATGCTTGAAGCAGATCCTTCAGATATCTTAGGAGTTATGAGAAACCTTCAAGATATAGGTGTAGTTGATTTAGGATATAAAACAAAGGGTGGCTTGAATCCCATGATTACATTAATCAAACATTTTTAAGCAAATTAAGTATAAAATCCAACCATAAAAATTAAGAAAAATATTATAAGAAAAATATACATCCAATAAGTATCTCCACCTTCCTTTTGGTTTCGCTGTCTATTTGCAATTACATCATCATCATCCTCAAGAATCCTTCCAGTCACATTTCGGGTCTGAAATAGCCCATGAGCTGTCGTGTCAACTAGATTAGATTGCTTATCTGTATTTACATCCACCATTACGTCGAGCTCCATACAACATTGGTTACAGAATTCTTTCTCCAATGGTTGCTCATTAAAACAGACACCACAGTATCCGGCTTCAATTTCACGAGAGCAATTGAGACAAGCTTTACTCATAATATACTTTAATTAATCCTGCAATAAATACACTAGCTCTCGAGGGTGTATTATCAGTTATGACACTCTATTTTTTTAATTAATAACGATATCTTGTGGAAAATTTTATGTGATTAATAACTGCGGTTAGCTCGGCCTATACGTAA
>JAAFKL010000445.1 GCA_021399405.1 Candidatus Heimdallarchaeota archaeon
ACTACTGCCCTACTGGCTCCTACTGCAGCTCCCAACTCTTTTGCTAGATCCTCAATAAGATGGAAGTTCTCAGGTCCGCCAATTCCTCTACCACCGGATACGATGATATCTGCCTCTGTCAGTTCAATAGTTTCAGTACTTGAAGCCAATATTTCTGCTAACTTCATCACTGAATCTCCGTCAACTGTATCTGTGGTGATATCCTCTAGATTTGCTGTCCCAGCTCCCAATTCAGGAACATCAAATACAGCAGCTCTCACAGTTATTACCATTTTTCCCTCTGCCTTGATGGTGGAATGGATCTTGTTACCATGTATCGATCTTTTGAAGGTATTTCCATCAATCACTTCGATGATATCAGATAAGGGGGTGGCATCCAGTTTCACACATACCTGTGGTGAAATTTCCCTTCCCCAAACAGTTGCAGGGAATATAATAATATCTGCATCCTTGGCTGCATTAACAATCATACGACTGTACATTGTGGGGTGATATAATGTAATGCCCGATGCACCTTTAACTGTATTAAGACCCATCTTTCCAGCAATGTCGACTACTGAATCGATATTATCATCAATTGCTACTCCAAAAATTTCCTTTCCTGTTTGAACTGCAAGTGCTTTTGCTACAGTAATTGCTTCTTTGGCAGCTTTTACTATCTCACCATTATAACTCTCTAGATAAATTGCTATACTCATCTCAAGGCCTCCTAAATTATTTTCTCCTTGTTGACCAATCCGTCAACCAATTCAGATACTAGCTCCTCTGCTGTACCTGTCATTTTAGTACCCGCACCCTTAGTTGGTGGGAATTCAATTTTAACCTGTGTGAGATTATTCCTTATCTCAGTACCCGCGCTATCTTTGATATCCAGAAGTTTTTTCTTGGCTTTCATAATCATGGGTAGTTTTGGATATCTCGGTTCATTTAGGCCCTTATCGGCTGTTAGCAGAATTGGGAAACCAGCTTCAAACTTCTCTTTTCTTCCCGAAGCATCTCTGGTGGCTACTATACCATTTTCTGTAACCTCTAATGAGGAAATTTCGGTAATAACTGGGATATTCATTAGTGCTGCAAGTGCTGGACCAATGAATGAATCAGCAGAGTCAGTTGCAATTTTGCCACAGAGAATAATATCAGCACCTAAGGGTTCAATAACTGCTTTTAATGCCTTGGCGATAGATAATGGATCACTCCCGTACAATTCTTTGCTATCTATGAGGATTCCAGAATCCACACCCATGGCCATTGCTTTTCGAATTGATTTTTCTTCTTTGCCTCTGCCAATGGTGACAGATATTACTTCGCCTCCAAGGCTTTCCTTTATTTTAATAGCTTCTTCTACTGCGTACTCGTCATATGGACCAATAATGTACTCAATTGTACCATCATCTTCCACATCTGTACCATCCGCGTTTATCTGAAACTTAGTCTCAGTGTCTGGGACACTTTTTAGTAAAGATACGATTTTCATCTACATTTTTGGGATGATAAGTCCATTAAATATATTCTTAATTTAGCTATGATCTTTTTGTTTCAAAGATAATAAATTAACGCGTAAATTCTTCGAGTTTATTAATGAATTGTATATTATTCCATTAAAATTTATACATATTTATATGAAAAGTTTATTTAACTGTGATTCATTACAAATGATGTCAAATGCTTGGAAGCGTTATTTTGATAGAGTTATACCCATAAAATCAATAAATAAACTACTAGTTTACACTGATTGCAATCGGGAATGGATTGCCAATCCTTTGATCGATCTAGCCATCGATATGGGTTGGAAGGTATCTATGGCTTTCACGGATGACTTCGAGGAGGAGGATATGAATGATATTTCTAGTAGTTTACTCTCCATTTCATCTGATACATTAATTATCTCAATAATTTCCCCTACAAATCCCAATCTCAATAAATTAAATACTATATTTCCCTATTATGGGTCCTTGTTGGGATTTACCGGGATTAGCATTGTTGTCTCTCCTGAATTACCGGATTCATTTATCCTTGATTTCTTGAGATTTGACCCTCATGTGGTGGAGGATCGATTGCAAAAGTTGTTAACAATCGGATCTGCGAATAAAAACATACATGTCAAGTCTATTTGGGGATCAAATTTTCAATTTCAATCAAATGGTGTTTCGGAGGATCTCAATAGTATTGATGATGGTGAAACCAATTCTATTGCATTTCCAGGAATGGAGGTATTTATAGAGGTACTACCAAATTCATTATTTGGTGAAATGATTGTCTACGGTTTTATTCTTCCCTTCCATGATCAAGAAAACAATTTAATTGATCATTATGGACTTGTATCAGAAAATGCAAGATTCAAGATATCTTTACAAAATGGGATTATAACAAATATCGCTATGCTTGCTGGTTGCAATGACGATTTTATCTATAAGAGATTCAAACTGTTACTTGGAGATTTTGAAAAGAGCCTTAAGCTAAAAGTTTCATTTGGTATTGGGCACAGTTATCACAAACCTCCTGGTATTGCTATAGTAGATAGGAATATTAACAAATCATTTAGTATGACAATCAATGATCAAATCAATATTATTCTTTACGATGTAGATTTGGAATAAACTCCATTGCAAGAAATATTAATTTGATTTTGATCTCTTCGGCTACTTAAAATAGAACTAGCAGATATACAGTATGATGGGTTATTTCCTAGTTCATACAGTTGATTTACCAAATCAGATGATCAAAGTTATAGATAGAGAGAGTAATATTTTGTCATTAGAAATCCAGGCACCTTGGATCGATTTTTTACCTTACTTGAGAAATTTACTGGAGCTATATCTTGAGATTGAGGACGGTAAAGTAGGTGAGAATAATCTATTCGTTATCGAACCCAGTTATTTGATCCCTGTGACTACCATTACTGATGCTATGAGCTGTTTGAGAAAAATATATATCAACACTCTAGGGGCAAGAGATACTCCAGAAAAGAAACAACTTCTTAGAATGATGGAGGGAAATGCTTTGCATGATGTTTTCTCTCTAAAAATCACTAATGATACTATAGAAATTGATGAGATGATTGAACTTGTAGTGAATAATACAAAATCTGATTTGGTAACACTGGCAGTTGATGAAGATCGAATTACGAATTATTTGAAAGCGAATGCAGGAGTGTTTAATAGATTTCAGAAACTAAATGGTTTGACAGAAATTGATAATCAAAATTGGAAACTAGGTGTTCATGGAAAATTTGATGGATTGGTGCGGAAGAATATTCTTGAGTTGAAGACCTCCAAAATACCAGACAGTATCCCCTGGGAGAACCACAATTCACAAATCAATATATACAAACATATGATGGCAGATAGGGGGAATTTCAATGGGATGATATACTATGTTAGGGATAATAAGATGGTAAACAAAAAACCTTATGAAATTCCCCAACATCAATGGTTACTAGCTAGAAATTGGTCTCTGCTCGTTCTCAAGGGTGAGTTCACTCCTCAGGTGCTTAGAGAAAATTATGCCAAGGCTTGTAGGTATTGTTTTGTAAAGAATGGGTGTATGAACCTTTGTGCCGGGTTGATTACACAAAGAGACTGTGAACGATGTACCCAGTCTGTTTTATGTGATAAGAAAAGCTGGCCAAAAGAAGCAACTGATTATTACACACACTTTGTAACTGCCCTGAATGCAGAGGAGCAAGAGGAAATAAAGGCCCAAAAATGGTTATCAAGAGTTGGATTAAAAGATTCACGTCAAAGAGATGTCTTAATCAATAGAGGTTACGCTATTCAAACAACAAATAAAATAGATGAAGTATTCAAACGCGGTAAATATGAGATTGTTTATTCCCATAAATCAATAATGAACAGGTTCAGACGAGGTGATTTCATAAAAATCTATAATCTTGAAGACACACATGATATTTCTACCATGTACTTCTCAGCTGTAATCACGGATATTAACGCAGATCAAATATATCTAGAATCAACTAATAAATTACCTCACAAGGTGGTGATAGTCTCATCGGATTCATCCGCTAGCTACCGGGGAAGTAAAAGAGCGTTGCACTTCACCATTCTTTCTAACTCTAGATTACTCGATATCATAAAAGGAAAAACAAATCTAAAAAATTTCCAAGTAGTTGATAAGGTTGTAGAACTTATCAATCCATTGATGAAATACAATCCACTCCAGCAATCTGCAATTGAAAATTCTTTGCAATCTCCTGATATTTTCCTCATACAGGGGCCAGCAGGAACGGGTAAAACATCGCTGATAGTTGAGATTGTCAATCAATTATTTTTCTCTGGAAAACGAATACTCGTCTCTGCGTTCACTAACATGGCCATAGATAATATTGGTTTGTCCTTAAAAAAATACAATATTCCTTTTGTAAGATTGGGTAGACCACATTCTATCAACAAAGAGCTCCATGAGTATTCAATTGAAACAAGACAGGAGGAGTATATAACAGCAATTGAGAATGATCTCCCATTGGTAATTCTATCCACAACATCCTCTATTGCAAAAGATCTATATGTAGATTTAATGATGGATTACGTGATTCTAGATGAGGCTGCCCAGATGACCGAGCCAGAAAATTTGAAAGCTCTTCTCCACGGGGAGCGGGCAATTCTTGTGGGGGATCACCAGCAATTGCAACCGATAGTGCAATCACAAAAGGCAAAACAACTTAGATTGCAGCATTCACTCTTTGAACGATTGGTTGATCAAATTCCTAATAGGCATGTTTTACTTACTCATCAATACAGAATGAACAGTGAAATCCTCTCATTTCCCAATGGCACATTTTATGATGGTAAATTGCAACCCGCTAATGAAGAAATAGCTTTTCAGCAAATAAGCACTTTCCGTACAAAACTGACTTCATCTGATCCGTATCAAGTTATCTCCTTGCAAGATAACAAGATAGTTCAGGGATTACAGGTTAATCGAGCTGAAGTAGTGGTAATTATTGCATTAATTTGTGATCTCATTGAGAATGTTCCTGATTTATCTTTGAATGATATCGGCATAATCACTCCCTTTAGGGCTCAAGTTGCTGAGCTTAGGAGATTCCTGCCATTTATCCAGATAGATACCATTGATCGTTTTCAAGGTTCTGAGAATGAGATAATTATATTTTCCAGCATAACAACTGCAAATGTGCCCATCCTAAGTGATCCCCGTAGGATAAATGTTGCATTGACAAGAGCCAAGAAAAAACTAATTGTTCTGGTAACCAATCCTCACGTGCAAGGCCAAACACTCATGAACCGTCTGTATGTGGATGCGCAGAATCGTGACCTAGTAACTGATCTACACTCATCTGATATTCAAGACTATTCTTCCGATAAGATTTTTAATAGTAATTTAGAGACTATATCTTCCCATAGCAAAATCAAGACAATATCGGTTGATACTTACAATCCATTTATTGATCTGAAGGATCTTATTGGTAAATCGGCGGGCATATTCTTCAATACCATCCTAATGATGGAAACTGATATTGATGGGGTGGAATTCTGTCCCATTTGTAGGTTGGTGCTTGATTTTGGTGTGCAATGCCTAGGATGTTCCTACTGGTATCACAAAGATCATCTAGTGGAATGGGTCAAAGATTCTTCTAATTGTCCTGTTTGCAAACATTCTCTGATTATAGTTAGTTATTGATTATTATTTATTATATTTTATTTTTGGTCAGGAAGTATTACTGATCCACCAGCCGCTTCTATCTTAGAAACTGCATTTCCACTTGCCTTCTTGACAGTTACTGCTATCTTTCTAGTAACATCTCCTTGTGCCAGTAGCTTGGTTACTCCGATGCTTTCCAAGTTAATTGCATAGAGATCCCCATCAAGAGTGGCGATGTCACTCTTGACAAGAGTGTCTATTCCCTGATCAAGATGGCTGACATTTATGGTGTTGGCCTTTTTAGCGAATTCCTGTGGTCTTTTGAAACCAAACTTACCCAGGGGTTTTTCCCTGTTCTTTTTGGCCTCAATAATGGTTCGGATCCAGTTGTGCTGGGATACACCCGCATTTCCTACTCCTCCTCGCATACCAGAACCCTTGTGGTCTTTTTGAATGCCCCATCCATGGGATCGGCCACCTCGCTGCCTTCGAACTTTTCGTTTTCTTCTTACTACCATTTTAATAACCTCTTCATGCCATCCTAGCAATTAAATCATTAATTGCTTCTCCTCTGTACCCTAGATCACCTTTTAGGCTAACTGGGTATTTTAGGGACTTAAATCCCTTTCTTGGAGGACTCAACCTGAATACAGGCTGTATGTTGGGGATATCTTTCATCTTTGCAGAACCCTTTACCATTGCTTTAGAGAACTGTTTGATCGTAGTGAACTCAGTATTTCCCTTGATGTGTTTGTTGGTAACTCTGTCCTTTCCGGCGAGTTCTCCACGTTTAACAAGCAAGTGTTCAATATTTTTCTCATTAATTTCTCCCCAAGTCGCGATATCCTTGATCTTGAACAGCATACCCTGCAGCTGTGGTGTATCCTCATAAATCACTGCATGATTTGGTTTGTTCAGATGTAACAGTTTGAGAGTGTGCTCCACGTTGTAGCTCACATTCACTCTTCCTCGTAATCTAATAATTGCTATTGCCTTCATAT
>JAAFKL010000446.1 GCA_021399405.1 Candidatus Heimdallarchaeota archaeon
CTTTCTGCTTCTGACAATTGAACTGTGATTTTAACAAAGAATAGAAACCAAAGGAATTGAATGACTATAGAGAGATAGCTTATGAAAACAATTTTTCCTGCAATTGTTGTTAAGTAAATGGCAATGAGAACTCCAATCACAGGTATTCCAGAAAATATCGATTTGTTTAGCATACTCATATCATTTATTGGAACAAACATTACGACGATGATTGACGAGAACATGAGCAGAGGCAATAATCCGCTAATCATATTTGCTTCTTTTTCATCCTTAGCAAGCAATGACACGAGTACAGCCAAAACTATTATCGTGAGTGCGATAACAATTATGGCAAGTATAAACATGAATATCGATAATAATCCTACGCTTTCAATTATATCAATTATCTCTCCTGAGGAATCAGAATCAGTCTCACCAAGCAAGAATAGCAACAATGAAAAACTAATTACTGCTGCAATGATATCAAGTAATGTCGTTATACCCACTATGGCAAAACCATACAATACTTTGCCTAATATTATTGACCTACGTCTAACAGGTTGAAGAAACAATGTTTCAAGAGTACGTTGCTCTCTCTCTAAAGTTACTGAAATTAGGACTAAGTTAATCGGAGGAAAAACCAAGAAGAAAATGATGTAAACAGGAATGATAAATAATTGACCAGCCAATTCTTCATCCAAACCCTCTGTATTGTACTCTATTCTTTTGAAATTGTATTGAATGCGATCAAATTCTAAGTCAGGATTTTCTAATTCCAATATCTGTTGTTCAAATTGCAATGTTAACTGTAGGATAGAAATTGCAAGTATTTCATATTTTGTAGAATT
The DNA here is from genome assembly GCA_021399405.1 of Candidatus Heimdallarchaeota archaeon. Next base: position 828 of record JAAFKL010000446.1, read on the forward strand.
CATAGAATAGTAAATACTAAGTTCTGTACTTTCTTGAAGTTCAAATTGAGTTGTAAAATTATTCGGGATAAAAATAAATATTTCTAATTTTGTACTTTGAGAATAATCAAGGTAATTACCTGTAACCTCTTCTAATTCAGTCCCATTAACAGTTTCCCATAATGATATTAGTTGAGATGTAATGTCAGAAGGATTTTCATCTAGAATTAGAACTTTAACTGGAGTTTCTTCATCTTCAAAATAACTTATACTTAAGCCTGAAATCACAGCAATAAGAATAATCATAATTGGCATTATGCTAAGTATAAAGATACGACGCTTACTCTTGAATAAAAGCTTCAGTTCTTTCTTTGCAACAATGATAGAAGCGTTTTTCGTTCCTTTGATTGACATTTTTAAACCTCCATTTCCATCTCATTGACTTCTACATCATCAATGCCAAGTATTCTAGCGATTACATCTTCAAAATCTTCATCATTTTTCCGATGATCTTTCAATATATTTTGAGGAGAGTCGATCATGAGTATGACTCCTTCCTTAATTATTGCAACCTTGGTACATAGTTGATATGCCTCAAACATATTGTGTGTAGCAAGGAAAATAGTCATCTTTGAACTTAATTCCTTGATTGTCTTTCGCACTTTCCTTGCAACCAAAACATCCAAACCAGTTGTGGGTTCATCTAGAAATAATAATTTAGGTTGACCCAACAATGTTCTTGCAATCATCGTCCGTTGTTTTAAACCCCCAGATAAGTGATCTACCCTCGTATCAAGTCGATCTGTTATTCCTAAAATCTCAACAACTTCATTTATTCTATCATCAATTGCTTCAGGTTCAACATTTTGCATCTGGGCTATAAATGTTAAATTTTCTCGAATTGTGAATTCTTCATACAATCCAGCATTCTGTGGTAGTACCCCCACCAAGGCTCGAACACGCTCAGGTTCTTCTACTGGATCTATGCCCATAACCCTTGCACTGCCAGAAGTGGGACGTAACATAGTGACTAATGATCGGATAAGTGTTGTCTTACCAGCACCATTTACTCCGATTAGTCCAAAAATCTCACCTTCATTAACTTCAAATGTGATTGATTTCAATGCTTCCGTTCCATTATCATAGGTCTTATTTAATTCACGAACCACTACAATTGGATCAGACATAGCTCAGTATTGCGATAATCGGTATTTTAATTCATTGAAAGTACTCATATTCGTTAATATTCATATATTCAATTATTGTTCCACATAATATTATTTGAATATGATCTAACCATAATTTATGTACAAATGGCGAGTAAATGAGATTATTTGTTATAAATTATGTTCTGAATATGTATTTCGAGTTATAACCGTCTCTACTTTGATACTATTAGATCAATTTCTATTTGGGCGAGATATTCATTCGAATTAATTCGTTCGAATCCAAATCAATTCATTATTCGTTTTTTTACACTAAAAATATTTATCATAGAAATAATAGTTAGCTAAATGAAAAACGAGAAATCATTTAGAAACTTACTGATTTCCGGATTTGGTCCTTCTTCATACGGATAATTTGATGGTGTTTCGAATGCAAAATATAATGATAAAATGATCATCATCAGTGAACCCAGAGATAAACGTAGGTCCAATTTATTTGCAGGTATTTTATTGCGAAAATCAATGTAGACAAATACTCTAATCAATCCATACGTTATTACTAAGAAAATAACTAATATTCCAATCAAACCTTCAGAACGATTTTGGTATTCACTACAAACGATGAGTAATATGATGATAGTTAGAATAAGGTTAATACCTGATGTTTTTGCATACTTGGTCATTAACGAAGAATTGTGCTATAAGATAAATAGTTTTCTGGTAATTAGCAGGATCTGAGGTTTTTATGTCGTTTGGAACTTTGTTCTTTATTCTGCATAGTTTGCATTTACTCTCGGAAGTACTGTAACGATCGATCCCTAAATTTCTGAAGGGAAATGATTAAATGAATCAATCTATTACATTTTATTTCTCTTTCATGGATAATGGATATCTTTTTTCCGGATGATTATGAAAGTAGTGAATATTAAACTAACTAAAGCCGTAAGAATCGGCAAAGTAACCCCTTCCTCCGTACTAGTTTCATCTTTTTGAAGTACTGTTGTGCTGGGTTGACTGTCTTTCGTAGTTGACTGAGTTGTAGTAATCGATTGTGTGGTGGTAGTTGTTGATTGTGTAGTTGTAATTGCATCATCATTTAGATCAAGAGACCATGTCTCGTTTACGTTTAACCAAGGGGATCCTTTCACGAAACCTCCAAACATGATGATTTTGTCATTAACTTCGTCATATACCCTCCCCTTATCGATTCCTCTACCTGGGGGAGTAAAATTAGTAGATATTTCATTCCAAGCATTATCGGAATAATCATACAACCATGTATCATCGAAGGCATACGTTTGGTTCCATCCACCAAATAGTACAAATTTTTTAATTGAAACATCATACACGATATCGATATTATAGCGGGGTTCGGTTGGTTGGTTCAAAGGATTCATTTCTGTCCATGTATTATTCTCGTAGTTATATACCCAAGTATCAGTTAAAATACCTGCAGAACTAGCACCGCCATACATAAGAAACACTTGGTTGATAGGATCATATTCTATAGTTTGTCTGGATCGTGCAGGGGGTGAAATAGCCGGTGTAAGTTCAGTCCAATTGTTAGTCTTATAGTCATATGTCCATGTCTCTGCTGAATCTGCTAGTCCAGTCCCACTTCGTGAGGTAGCTTTTCCTCCAAATAGAATTATTTTCTCGTTAACACTATCATATGCCATGTCATGATATCTACGAGCTGTGGGAGAATATGAGGGTTTTAGCTCTGTCCAATTATTTGTATCATAATCATATTCCCATGTTTCACCAGTTACATAAACTGTGGATATTCCTCCGAACATAATTACTTTGTTTTCAGTTGAATCATACGCCATAGCATGATATCCAAATGGTTTAGGTGATTTTAATGGATTAAGTTCTTTCCAAGCATTGCTGATATAATCAAATTCCCACGTATCGCTTCCAAAAACTCCATCTAGTAACCCACCATATAATATTATTTTTTCATTTACTGAATTGTAAACCATATTATGGTGAATACGTACTGAGGGGGCATTATTGGGATTTAATTTTTCCCAATTACCACTTATTGTGGACAAAAAGGTTTTACTATTACTATTTTCTTGATTGTAATCTTGAAAAGCAAAACCACCTGAATATTGTAGTGAAATCATCAGTGAAATGGTGATCCATAATTTTAAACGAGATTTTTGTCCCATTTAATTCCTCAATTTCTATCTGAAGCATTGAAATAAATAGATATTCCTGTCAAGTTATGATATAAGTAAAATTTTTTAAATTACGAATAGCAGGATCATAGATGATATTTGATCATTCAATATTTTCACTACCCCCATCGGAAACAAAGGACACAGTGGACAAGCACATTTACCTGAATTTTTCTGTTTTCGTATTTTAAGATTTCATATGATCAAATTACGTATATACTATGGAATCCAAATTTTGCGGATAACCTGAGCTAACTGTAATTCGAAAAAAGCAAACATTGTAAATTGTCTCACTATTCAATTTCTTGAGTAAAATTTGCCATAAAATTTGTACAAAATAATTCTTGAACCGAGTAAACCATTTAAATTTAATCATCAATTAGGTTCAATGTCTAGCATTAGAAAGATTAGTATTAGCCTTGTAATAGTTCTACTTTTAAGTTTTAATAGCTCTAATTCATTTTTATTAACTTCTGCACATGTGTCAATAACCTATGATCAAACTATTGAGGGGTTATTTACCAGACCAATGAGTGTCTTGCTAACTGACAATAATATTTATGTTGTCGATGATGGAGATGATACAGTAAAAATTTTCAATAAAGGTGGTGTGTACGTTTCAGAATTTGGAGGTACTGGAACTGGAGGAGGTTTATTTACCACTCCACACGATATTGAAACCAATGGAACTCATCTCTTTGTTTCAGATTGGGGAGTGTCTAACATTCAAGTGTTTGATTTAGATGGAACTTATGTCAAATTGATGGGAGGAGTTGGAACGACTGCAGGAAAATTTTTCCGACCAGCCACCATCCATTTTAATGGCACCAACATCCTAGTTGCGGATTCTTTCAATGATCGTATTCAAATATTTGACGCAAATGGAAACTATGTCTCTGAATTTGATACATCAACGGAGGTGGAAACACCATTTGGAGTAGCAAGTAATTACACTCATATTTTTGTAGCAGATTATGGGATTGATCAACCGATGGAAGTTTACGATTCTGCTGGAACACATTTAGCCACATATGGTTCAGGTCAATTAAGGCAAACTGTGGATGTGGAAATCCACGGTCAATTAAAAATAGTAAGTGATTCTGGAAATGGTAAAATGTGGGTTTACAATATGGCAGGAGAAAATATCACTCATTATGGTGAAGGCTCTGGTCTCACAAATGATAGATTCAATCAAATAAAGAATATTGATTCTAATTCAACCCATCTAGCTGTGGCTGATTCTGCAAATTCACGAATTCAGATATTTGCACTTGATAATCCCTACATCATCATTACTTTGAGGGAATCTACGACAGAAACCGAAACTGATACTGCTACCATCACCCAAACCGATACCAGTACAGTGACCCAGACAGCAACGACAGTAACCGAAACAGGAACCACGGTAACCGTATTTGGAGCTACCGACACGGTGACTGAAACCGTAACTGAAACTGTTGCAGTGTCGACAGCAACGGTCCCTGGGACAGAAACGGTAACTGAAACTTCCACCGCAGTAGAAACGCAAGTTTCAACAATCACCACCGAAATCACAAGTGCAAAAAGTGAAGTGCAATTTCCAAGTTTTTATTTGATAGGATTCATGTTGACCGCAATCGTAATGGCAAAACGTGTTAAAATTAGAAAATAAAAATTATTGCGAAAAGACGAATAGTCAAACAATTGTGATTCCTAAAAATTTTGTAATTATCTTAACTCCAAAGTAAGTATTGCTTAGTAGTATTTGGATATACATTATATTATCATTCTTTGGTCGAAATTAAATAAATGAGAAGAATCTACCACTTGAAAGAATAAAATGAAATCAGCAGTTTCAATATCGTTAGGTAGTGCAATAAGAGATCATCAAGGAATCATTAATCTTGGAGGAACTGAGGTTTCTGTGCAAAGGATTGGTGTGGATGGTGATAGCAAGCTAATGAATCAGCGATATAAGGAATTAGACGGCAAAGTTGATGCTTTTGGAGCTGGAGGATTTATATTTGGATTCAAAATGGATGATCGGTATTACACCCTCAGATCAGTGAAAAAGTTAACTAAAGGTGTTATACTAACCCCAGTAGTTGATGGTAGTGGTGTTAAAACTACAGTTGAAAGAACTGCCCTCCAATCGATTTGGTCCGAAATTGAACATTTATTTGATAATAAACCAAAAACTGCCTTAGTAACATCGGCAATTGATCGTTGGGGGATGACTAAATCTATTACAGATGCGGGTTTTGAAACTGTGTTTGGCGATTTATATTTCGCCCTGGGTATTAGGAAGGAGATTAAGACTCAAAAGGGAGCAAAAAGATTAGCTCGTTTAATGATGCCTATTGTGAAATTTATGCCTATCAGTATGTTATATCCTGTAGGCGATACGCAAAAAGAAAGGAAACCAAAATACACTCATCTTTTTGAAAATGCAACAGTAATTGGTGGTGACTTCATCTATACCAAAAAATATTCTCCCGATGATATGAAAGAAAAAATAATTTTAACTAACACTACCACCAAAGATGACCGAGATGATCTATTTTCAAGGGGAGTTGAGGCAATCATAACAACAACACCAGAAATTGGTGGAAGAAGTTTTGGTACAAATGTATTGGAAGCTGCAATAGTAGCCGAGGCAGGATTAAATCGTGGTTTGACCGAAGAAGAGATGCTTCAAAAAGTAGATCAATTTAATCTTAAACCCACATTGCATCTACCATGAATTAAACATCATTCAAATCTGTCCACAAATTTATACCTGAAGCAATAATGAGAATTTATTGAGTTATGATTTTTTAATCTAATACTATTCATAAATTCGTTCTATGTCGATTGAAAAAAAATGTTGTTATTTATATATAGATCCCCTATGTCTTATATTAGTGAATACTAAAGGTAAATCAACAAATACTGACTCAGATAGAAATATTACAACATATGGTTTTCTCCCTTTGTTAATCATCATTATATTAGTAATTATTTGGGGAATTGGTGCGATTTTGTGGGCTATGTTGTTTATTGTAAACATAATGACAACTGCGATTGGGGGATTCGTTTTTGTACTCATTGACGGGCCATTCATATTAGTAGATGCAATTTTGGTCTGGATATGGCATGTAGTGATAAATTATTTTACACGAGATTCTTGGTTTAACTGGTTAAACAATTTATACCTACTAATCATCCTATTTACAGTAAATGAAGTACAATTAATAATCGAGAGAAAATCATTTCGAGGTTCATACAGTTTTTCCAAACTGAAATCATCAATTACAAGAAAATTTAACGGACTTGCAGATTCACAATCTACTGCCACAATATGGAATGTAGGAGACATAATTCATACTAAGGATTTGGAAAAGGGTATGACAGTTTTGCTCAACAATCCTTATTCAAAAGTTAAAATTGTGTTAATCGAAAAATCAGGAAACATATTTGAAATTTCTTATAAGACTTCAAGTGGTAGTTTAAGAAGTGATTTCTATAAGGGAAGGGATGAATTTGAATTTATTAGTTAAATAATTAAAATGATTAAATATAATATTGAAGGATGATATTGAATTTTTAATTTTTTGAATATTTGATTGATATTTTGATTTTAAACAGGTCTGTAATCTGCCCAAATGACTGATGCTAACACTATTGCACCAATTAAGGGTACAATAAATGAGAACATTACAATTATTTTGGGATCTTTCTCATACTTGACGTGCATGAATATCGCGGCAACCAGAGCTGCTTTGACGACGGCAAAAGTCAATAAGACTACAACTTTTCCCACGGATGTATCTAAGTATCCAATTCCAACTTCTATTACTGTAAGTACAGCAAGAGCGATGAAGACCTTAAGATAAGTATCTGCCATGTCAATTGAATGACCTGACATTTCTGTTGTTTCTGTTGTTGTTTCTGTTACATTACTCATAATTTA
>JAAFKL010000447.1 GCA_021399405.1 Candidatus Heimdallarchaeota archaeon
AAAATCTTAGTCAAAATCTAAATACATCAAAAAATTATTCATTAAATGACTGAGCTCTTAAAGATAAATATTAGGTTGAATTTCAGTGAAAACAAGCTCAAAATCTCCTGACTCATATCAAAATTTGGATACTAAGCATCCAGTGCGATGGGTTTTAGATATGCTCCTTGAGCGTCGTTTACTTTTTTCTGGAATCGTAATTGGAATAATAATACATCAGAGTCTACGATTTGCTATCCCTGTAATAATTGGTGATCTAGTCGAATTTGGAATAGAGGATGGGGATAGGAATCAAGTCAAATATTACTCATTACTTTTGATATCCGTAGCTCTCATTTCTGCATTTTTTGACTTAACAATGAGCTGGTTAAATGAGATCGCAGCAAATGATGTAGAATATAAAACTCGAGATATCTATTTCAAATCAGTACAAAACAAAAATATGGCATTTCATGATGAGGCCAGATTAGGAGAACTACTCTCTATCGCTCAGAATGATTTGCGGAGTCTGTATACTGCAGTAGCACCAGGTCTACGTTTGTTCGGTGAAGCTATGATTTCTATCGTAGTTGTTACTTTATTAATATTATTTGAATCAACCCTCCTTGGAGTTGTGTTCATGGTCCTATTGCCGATTTGGTTCTATTTTCTTCGACGCTATAATAATTCCATGACCCCTGCAGCAGTTGATCAACAACAGAAATTCCGAGATTTATCTGCAAATGTCAATGAGAATCTTGTCGCATCAAAAATCGTCAGGTCGTTTTCTCAAGAAGAGTATGAGCTTGATCAATTCAAAGAATATAATGAAAAATATACAAAATCGTGGATCCATAGAGGACGAGTTACAGCCCTATTTTATCCAATGTTATTAACATACAGCCTTTCAGGAATAATGTTTTTCCTTGGGATTTATTTGATTCAAAATCCTATTATCGAAATAGGTCCTTTAAGTTATAATTCCAATTTCGATATCCCTGGTTTAATCACTGTAATGGGTATCATAATACTTTTCAGACAGCCAACGTATTTTGTGGGCGCAACACTCGAATTAGCGAGTTTAGGTTTGGCAGGTGTTGAGAAAGTCCAAAATATAATCGTTCAAGGGGCATCTGAGGAAAAAGAACTCAACGTGGAAAACGATTTTGTGATAAACAATGGAAGTATAAATTTTGAGCATGTTGATTTTGAATATAATTCTACTCCAATTCTAAAAGATATTACTTTCAAGGTAAATGCCGGAGAGGTCGTAGCCATAGTTGGTCCACCTGGATCTGGAAAAACAACATTGATGAAATTACTTGCAAGGTTCTATGAACCAACACAAGGAACGATTTCGATAGATGGCAGGCATATTACGGAGTACGATCTGATTACTTTGAGAAAATCAATTGGGGTGGTTGAACAAGATGTACATCTATTTAGTGATACAATTGCTAATAATATTACATACGCATTTGATGAAGGAATAATATCTCCAGAACGTTTAGATGAAGTAGTAAAGTTGTCCAGGATTAATGAATTCGTTGTCGATCTTCCTGAAGGATTGAATACAATCGTTGGTGAAAAAGGATCCCGATTATCTGGCGGACAAAAACAACGTGTAGCAATCGCAAGAGCCTTCCTAATTGATCCTAAAATTCTCGTACTTGACGATTCCACAAGTGCGATTGATGGGAAAACCGAAAGCGAAATAGTTGCTGCAATTAAGGAGTTGATGAAAAATCGAACAAGTTTCCTTATTACTAATCGGCTGAATATGATGAGACAAGCTGATCGCATTGTTGTAATGGATAAAGGTAAGGTAGAAGCAGAGGGTAAACACAAGGATCTACTTGCTAATAATCAAATTTACAGACGCATTTTTAATCCCTATATGGATTTGGAGGGTGAATTATAATGGGAATGATGTTCAGAAACCTTGATACCAAATATGATCGAAAATATTCCGATTGGCAATTATTGAAACGTTATAGTCGGTATCTCAAAGAGCAGAAAAACTATCTAGTTCGGACGCTCGTTGCAATCGTTTTAGCCACAAGTTTCACTTTAATCATCCCTTTTACTTTACAGATCGGGATTGACAGTTTAATCGATGGTGATGATGATAGGGTTATTCTAATGACTATTGCGTTTATGGGAAGTTACGCATTAGTTTGGGTTTTTGATTTTGTAAGAAATTATGAAAACACTAAATTTACCTCGTATTCAACACAGAGTATAAGGTATGACCTCTTCTCGAAAGTCCAATTTCATGATCAAAGTTTCTTTGATGAGAATAATACTGGACTTCTGCAATCTAGGATTATGGATGACACACAAGTTCTATCTGATTTTGTTAAACTAACTTCAGATTTCCTAGTTAACATGTTAATTGCATTTGGGACGGCAATAATTCTGTTTTATATTGATTGGTATCTAACTTTATTTGCACTTTCTGTTGTTCCTTTAGTAATTATTCTAGCAATTGTATTTCGTAAAATCGCAAGAGGACTGAGTAGAAATTGGAGAATTGCTATTGCGAAGCTTAATGATTCTTTCCAAGAAAACATATCAGGAATCAGCATTGCTAGATCATTTGCCCGAGAAAAACAGCAGGCAGAGGGTTTTGATGATCTTAATCGGGCTCATTATAGAGTGAACGTTAGAATGAGGATGTTTTTCAGTTCCATCTTTCCATTTGTATTTGTACTATCCAACATTGGTTTATTCTTAGTGATGCGATTCGGAGGACTCCAGTCAATTGAAACAGGTGACCCAAGCCCTGGTACTATTCTCATGTATATTATTTTGCTGCAAAGATTCTATTTTCCGGTTATCTTAATATCGACATTTTATCAGCAAGTCCAGGCTGGAATGGCAGCTGCAGAACGTATTTTCTCATTGATGGATGTAGAATCCAAATTAGAAGACTACGGTACTGAGGAAGTCAATCAAGTAGATGGCCGAATCGACATAAAAAATCTGAATTTTAGCTATACGGGTCGGGATTATGTATTCAAGAATTTTAATTTATCAGTAAAACCCGGCGAGAAGGTAGCAATTGTAGGTCATACAGGTGCTGGAAAAAGTTCATTGGTGAGTTTACTCTCCCGTTTTTATGAATATGATGGGGATATTCTGCTTGATGGAAAAAATATCAAGGATTACAAATTGGGTAGTTATCGAGATGTACTGGGCTTGGTTCTTCAGGACCCATTCATATTCTCAGGGACCATCCGTGATAATATTGTCTACGGTAAAAGATCAGCAAGTGATGAGGAGATTATGATCGCTGCTCAAATTGCGAATGTGGCAGACCTAATCTCTAATTTTGCTGATGGACTGGAAACTGACGTTTTTGAGGGCGGTAAAAAATTAAGCCAAGGTCAAAAACAGCTTATTGCAATGGCAAGGGCATTTTTAACAGATCCGAAAATATTATTGATGGACGAAGCAACAGCTTCTATTGATGCCTACTCAGAAGCATTAATCCAAGAGGCAATTGATCGTCTACTGAAAAATAGGACTTCAATTATTATTGCTCATCGTCTAACAACAATCAAGAAAGTGGACCGAATTATTGTTTTGCAAAAAGGTGAGATAATTGAGGAAGGAAAACATTCAGAGTTACTCCAGAAAAAAGGTCACTATGCAGAACTATATCACAAATATTTCGAATTTCAAGAATTACAATTGTAGAAATAATTCCTCTTGTTTTGTTAAAATATGTGAAAAATGAGCAATATAAACAATCTAATCAATCTAATTTGATAAATAATACTAACG